>JASHYS010000113.1 GCA_030042915.1 Acidobacteriaceae bacterium | reverse complement strand
GGCTCGCTGGCTGGCTAGATCGCTTCCCGCTCAGGAACCGCCGAGCGCAGCGCTTCCAGCCTCTCCATCAACTGCTTCTGCACTTGCGCGTGCTCCGCCATGCCGTACAGGTTCCGCGTCTCTCTTGGATCGGCCGCGAGATCGTACATCTCGTACTCATGCGGCTCGAGCGTGTATTCAATCAGCTTGTATCGTTCGGTGCGGATTCCGCGGCACGGCGGCACGGTTTCAGGATTCGGCCACTCGAAATATTCGTAATACCAATCTTTGCGGAACGACGGATCGGCCGCGTGCGCGAGCGGCAAAATGCTTTTGCCCTGCATGTGCCGGGGAACCGAAAGCCCGGCGAGATCGAGGATGGTCGGCGCCAGATCGGTGTCGAGCACCGTTTCCCTGCGCACCGTCCCCGCCGGAATCCTTTTTGGGTAGCGCACCATGCACGGAACGCGAATCGAGGGCTCGTGCATCAGCCTCTTGTCGAACAGGCGCCATTCGCCCAGGAAAAATCCGTGATCGGACCACTGCACGATGGCCGTATCATCCAGAACATTTTTCTTTTCGAGGTAGCTAAAAACGCGCCCGATGTTTTCATCCACGGCCACCAGCCCCGCGTAGTAATCCTTCATCATGCCTTCGAGTGAACCCGCCGCAGGATGCGACGTCGTGGTGCCGACCTTGTTGGTCGCATTCACAAAGCCGTCGGGCTTGCCCGGGTAGCCCTTCAAATCATCGTCAAACGTCGCCGGCTGGGGCGTTAGAACGCCACGGTACAGGTCCAGATGCCGGCGCGGCCTGAAGAACGGCTCGTGTGGCGCCACAAACCACACCAGCAAACAAAACGGCTTGCTGCCGCGGTCTTCTTCGAGCCAGGCCAGGGCGCGGTCTACCGTCAGATCGTCGGGATACACGTTGTGATATTGCTTTTCAGGCCCGATCTTTCCTTTGCGGCCCTCTTTGAAAATCGGATTGGCATAATCGTTCGATGGGGCGTTGTGGCCGAAATAGTAATCCCAGTAGCGCTCCTCCACACCATTGTGAATGTGCACCTTTCCCAGGATGGCAATCTCGTATCCGGCGTCGTGCAGCAGATCGGTGAACAGTGGAATGTCTGCCGGCAATGGCTTGTCGAGGTGCTCGTTTGAAAGTGCACCGGTGGAGCGCGAGTACATTCCTGTCAGCGCCACGGCGCGGGCCGGTGCGCACAGGGCATTGGTGCAGAACGCATTCTCGCAGCGCATTCCTTCGCGCCCAATGCGGTCGTGATGGGGCGTTTTGAGAATCGGGTTGCCCGCAATCGAAAGCGCATCGGCGCGCTGGCCCTCGCCCAAAAAGAAGACCAGGTTGGGCCGCTTGGCCCCGGCTTGCGCCAGCAATTCCTGCGGCGCCACCGATGACGCCAGCAACCCGCCCGCAACCGTGAGCGAGCCTTGCAAAACCTCGCGCCGCGTCGGCTCCGCGTGCGGATTGCCTTTCTGCGTCCCAGTCGCTTCTTGGCTCGCGTCAGGCAACAGTCATCCTCCCTTGTGGGATCGAACAAGTGCAAGGCGGGAAACGGGGTTGGGGACCCCCGGCACGGCGTAAGTATACAACCCTCCTAACGCTTTTGACCCAGCCCCGCCTTCCGGTAAAGTAAGTAGATCGTGATTATCGATCTGGCCAGGCGCGCGCACGACCACAACTGGGAGATGGACCCCATTACGCGCTCCCTGCTCGACACCGATTTTTACAAACTGCTCATGCTCCAGTTCATCTGGAAGCACTTTCCGCGCACGCGCGCCACGTTCACCCTTATCAATCGTTCCTCCTCGGTGCATTTGGGCGAAATCGTCAGCATCCCGCAGTTGCGCGAGCAACTCGAGGCCGCGCGGCGCCTGCGCTTCCATAAATCCGAGCTGGTATGGCTGGCCGGCAACACCTTCTATGGCCGGCGCGGAATCTTCGAGCCTGCATTCCTCGACTGGCTGGAGCACGAGTTCCGCCTCTCCGATTACGAATTATGGATCCAGGACGGGCAACTGCATCTGCGTTTCGAAGGTCTTTGGTCGGGCACTTCGATGTGGGAGATTTACGCGCTGGCGCAGATCAGCGAGCTGAGGACGCGTGCCGGACTGAAGCAGTTGAGCGAGCTCGAGCTGGACATTCTTTACGCGCGCGCCAAAACCCGTCTGTGGGAAAAAATGGCGCGCCTGCGCGGCGTCCCCGACCTCAGCATCAGCGATTTCGGCACGCGCCGCCGGCACAGCTTTCTTTGGCACGAGTACGTTGTCAACGCCATGCGCGACACCATCGGCGAAAGCTTTACCGGCACATCGAATGCGTTCCTCGCCTACAAGCACGACTTTGAGGCCATTGGAACCAACGGGCACGAATTGCCCATGGCCATGGCCGCGCTGGCAAACAGCGACGAGGAGCTGCGCAGCTCGCAATACCGCCTGCTCGAGCTTTGGCAGCAGAGCTACCAGGGCGAACTGCTTATTCTGCTCCCCGACACCTTCGGCACTACCCAATTTCTGCGCGGCGCTCCCGACTGGGTTGCCAACTGGACCGGCCAGCGCATCGACAGCAAGGATGCCTATGTAGCCGGCGATGAGTACATCACGTGGCTGGAGCGACATGGGCGCGACCCGCGCCAGAAGCGCCTCATCGCCAGCGACGCGCTGGACGTGGAACAGATTCTGAGCCTGCACGCTTACTTCGCGGGTGCCTTGCAAAACGGAGCTTCGCCCGACGACTTCCACTCCGCGGCCGAATTCTCCGATCCGCGCCGCTGGTTGCCGCAGCGCCGCATCCGCTTCAGCACCGGCTGGGGCACCCTGCTCACCAACGACTTCCGCAATTGCAATCCCCAGGGCAGCGACGGCTTTAATCCGGTAAGCCTGGTTTGCAAACTCAGCGAAGTCGACGGCAGGCCCGCGGTCAAGCTCTCCGATAATTACTCCAAAGCCATGGGCGATCCCGCCGAAGCCGAGCGCTACCGCCGCGTCTTTGGCCTCGCCGGCGTAACCGACACTCCGGTTTCGGTCTAGAACTGCTCCCACGCATCCCTTCGCGGGTTGGAAAACCATCCCTCAGGGGCTAAAGCCCCAATCTTCACGCGGCTTTTAAGGCGCGACTGAAGTCGTGCCCTTTCAAAACCGCATTCATGCAACCAGCTCCAGGGCCAAGGCGCGTCTCTGAGGCGATTCGTAAGCAGCTAATTCTCGAAAGCCGATGTCGCAACTCCGCAGTGCGCCGCATCGATGCGGTCCACAGTTCGCCTTTCTCGACGGGCAGTTGAACCGATCCGTTCTGATTTGATTTTCAAGCGGCGTTAATCCGTCTATAAATGCCTATTCATCTTCTGGCCCTACAGTCATGGTGATCCGCGCTCGCAGGATCTCTCGCATTCCCTTTTCGCCAACATTCCTCAGGAGGCAAATGTGAATCTTAGCTTGGGAAGAAAGTGGCCGTTGGCCACATCGCTTGTCGTGTGCCTGCTGTTTCTGGTGTCAGGCGCAAACTGCCTGCATGGGCAAGGCAATGCCGGCGCCATCCAGGGAACTGTCGTGGATCCGAGCGGTCAAGCCGTTAAAGGCGCAGCGGTGGCCGTGACCACGGAATCCGGCGTCAAGCAGACCGCGGTTACCGGTGCGGAGGGCAAGTTTTCCGTTGGCGGGCTGCCCGCCGGCACATATACCGTGGAGGTTTCCGCTCCTGGATTTGCCACGCAGGTACAACACAACGTGGTTGTGGCTGCGGGCGCCAGTCATGATGTCCCCGTGACTCTCACCCTTGCTTCGGTCTCAGAGGAAGTGACGGTTGAGGCGGAAGCCGATACCTCGCTGGCATCTCAGCTTTCCCCGGTCAAGTCGGTGCTGGACGCCGGCTCGGCCCGCACTGAAATCACCAGCAACTATGTCACCGAGTACACCTCGCCTGTCACCGACTTCGCCGATATCATCCGCGCTGCACCGGGAACGGTGAGCTGGGACGAAAACGGCATCGGCATGGGCCAGTCAAAGATCTACTTCCGCGGTTTCGAAGACGACGATTACACCGTTACCTGGGACGGAATTCCATTCGGCGACACCAACGACCCCAGCCATCACTCGTGGGCTTTTGTGCCGGCGCCCGCCATCGGCTACGTGGATTTTGACCGCAGCCCCGGCACCGCATCCGACATGGGTCTGGCTAACTACGGCGGCTCGATTCACTTCTTCTCGCCGCAGTTGCCCGACACCATGTCCATGCGCCTCTCGGATTCGTTTGGTTCATGGAATACCAATCAAACGTTGGGCGAGTTCTACTCCGGCCTCTTCGGCGGCTCGAACCCAAAAGCGAACTTCTGGTTCGAAGGCCACCACATGTCTTCTAACGGCTACCAGACTTACAACTACCAGGTGCGCACCGCGGGCACGGCTAAATTCACCTACAAGTTCTCCGACAAGACGTATCTCTCCGTCGTCGGGACGGCCGTGATCGTGGACGCCAACACACCCAACAACGACTCGTACCGCTACGTGTTGACCGGTAATCCGACGGGCACTAACAATGACTTTGTCAACGCAAACGCCCTGCTCCAGAACAACCAGTACAACGCTGACGGCACGTTGAACGGGCTGTACTACAAGTACTACACCTACCACGTGCCCACTGACTTCGAAGTCATCGACTTCACCCATGACTTCGGGCACGGATGGCGGCTGGACACCAAGCCCTACACTTACAACTACTCAAACCACCAGCACTACAACAACGACCAGTACAGCGAGGTGACCCCGGCACTGACGGCGATGGGCGTCACTACGAATCCAGTGGGCGCCAATACCGCCATCGACAAGATGAACCAGTACAACCGCGGCGGCGACATCACGACCGTGAGCGCAGCTTCGAGATTCGGCGTCTTCCGTACCGGCGGATGGTTTGAATACGCATTCACCAACCGCTACCAGATCGAGACCAATCCCACAGACTGGGTGAATGAAGATACGGTGGGCGACCTGAAGTTCCACGAGAGCTTCATCACCCGCACCATCCAGACCTTCGGCGAATATCAGTTGGTGGCCATCCCGCGCCTAACCATCACCGCCGGTATCAAGGATGCCTACTACAACCAGACTCTGACGCAGTGGGCCTCAAACAAAGACGTCGGTCCTTTGACGTGTTCCAAATCCGAGACCCTTCAGGAGTGCACGGCTTTCGCTCTGCACGAAGCCGATTACAACAACGTGCTGCCCTCCGTGGAGGTGAATGTTCGCCTGCTGAACAACTGGTCGGTCTACGGCCAGTATGGCCGCGCCAGCATCATCCCCTTCAGCTCGATCTTCGATGTGAGCGGCGCCGAGGTGGCCCAAACTCCGCCGCCCACTATCGCCACCACCTATCAGGGCGGCACCGTGTTCAAGATGAACAAATTCAGCATGGATGCCGATGTCTACCACATTCACTTCATCAACCAGTATGCCGACTACACCGATAACACCGTGGGCGACCCCAATTTCGGCCTGACGTTCTACTACGCAACTCCGCCCTCTGACACTACCGGTCTGGAGGCGGAGGGCAACCTGGCGTTTGGCCACGGAGTGAGCATGTACCTGAGCGGCACGCTGGGCTCGGCGATGTATGAGGCGGCTGCCGCACAGCCTGAGGTCCTGGACTCGAGCGGCAACGTGATCACGCCCGCGCAACCGGCCCAGCCTTCGGCCTGGGTTGCCAACGCTCCGCACGACACCGAGAACATCGGCCTGAGCTACCAGAGCAAAGGCTGGGACCTGGGCATGTTCAACGAGCGCGTGGGCACACGCTGGGAGGACGACGGCTCGGTTCACCAGAGCGTTCCGCTGCCGACCTGGTGGATGAGCGATCTTTTCCTCAACTACACCGTGCGCAACGGCTCGCACTTCGACAATTCCAAAATCAAGCTGAGCATCAACAATTTATTCAACAACAACAGCATCGCTGACATTACGGGCGAAGGCAACGTCACGGCGGCGGGCGTATCCACCACTCCCACCGTCAATGGCCAGCTCTATGCTCCCAGCCCGCTCGACCAGATTCAGTTGCTGCCTGGACGCAGCGTCATGCTCACCGTCCAGCT
>JASHYS010000112.1 GCA_030042915.1 Acidobacteriaceae bacterium | reverse complement strand
AACAACCATCTCAAGTTCGATCAGCTGCTGACGACGGCGCGCAGTATCGGCGCCGCGCGCATCGCCACCGGCCATTACGCGGTGAACGAGTACGACGAAACGCGCGGGCGATGGATTCTGAAGCGCCCTGCCGATCTGACCAAGGACCAGACGTATTTTCTTTTTGGCCTCACGCAACCGCAGCTGGCGCGCACGCTGTTCCCCCTGGGGCACATGACCAAGCCGGAGGTGCGCGAGACGGCGCGGCGTTATGGATTGAAGCTGGCGGAAAAGCCGGACTCGCAGGAGATTTGCTTTGTTCCCGGCGGTGACTACAAGCAGTTTCTGACGGCCTATCTGGAGGAGCAGGGCGAGACGATGCCCGCGACCGCGGGGGAGCTGGTGGCCTCAAACGGCGAAGTAATGGGCCGGCACGAGGGCATCTTCAACTTCACGGTCGGCCAGCGCAAGGGACTGGGCGTGGCGTCGGCGTCGCCGCTGTACGTTCTCAACATTGATCCTGCAAGTCATCGCGTGACGGTGGGCGCCGATGCCGAGCTGGCCACGCGCACGCTGCGTGCGCGACGGCTGAACTGGATCAGCATTGCCAAGCTGCGCGACCCCATGCGCGTCCGCGCCAAGATCCGGCATCGCCATGAGCCGGCGTGGGCAACTTTAGAGCCTGCAGACCGGGACGAAGTGGTTGCCACCTTCGACGAGCCGCAGCGCGCAGTGACGCCGGGCCAAGCCGCCGTTTTTTACGATGGCGACGAGGTGGTGGGCGGGGGTTGGATTGTTTGAGGCAGCGAGTTAGCGAGTCAGCCTATTTCGGGCGCTCCATGACGAAGCGGTCGTGCGTGCGCACATAGGTGGGACCGCCCATGCGCCCGATGGCATTGAGCTTGTCGGCATCGATCTTGTAGCCGTCAATCAGCGACTCGAGAATATGAAAGCGCAGCACTTCGCCGAGCACCAGCATGCCGCCGAGCGGCTGGTCGCTGACGCGCACGATCTGGTGCAGACGACACTCCATGTGCACCTTGCTTTCGGCTACGCGCGGCGGTTTTACCAGGTCGCTGGGCAGCGGGGTCAGACCAGATAGCTCAAACTCGTCAACTTCCGGCGGAACTTCAGCCGAAGTGATGTTCATTTTTTCGGCGAACTCCTCTGACACGATGTTGACAACAAACTCGCCGGTGGCCTCAACGTTGCGGAGCGTGTCTTTGTAGGGATGCGGTTGGGAGCGGACCGCGGTGGTAAAGCACACCACCGGCGGACGGGAGCTGCAGACTGTGAAGTAGCTGAAAGGGGCAAGATTGCGCACGCCGGCGGCATCGAGGCTGGAGACGAACGCAATGGGCCGCGGCACAACGATGCCGATCATGAGCTTGTAGATATCGTTGCCTTCGAGTTGGCCTGGATCGATGACGCGCATTCTTTTGTTCAGATGAACGGCAAGCGGGGGCGGATTCGCCTCAAACAAACATATCGCTGTCGCCGGGCCCCTGGCCCGATTGCGAGCGAGATGCCGGCGCGGGCGAGGAGTTGCGCAACGATTCGACAACCGCCTTGGCCGATGCCATGAGGGCCGTAACCTGGCGCATGGGCTTTTGCACGGTGTCGGCCATAAAAACGCCGGCGCGTTCCAGCGCGTCGAGAACGTTAGTGAGCAACTGGTCGATGCGACTGGCCTGGCGGCGTGCGCGCGACACAATATCATCGGCCGCGGCCTGCACGTCGCTTGTCTGGCGGCGCAGGGCGCTGGTTAGAACCGCCAGGTCGTCGACGGTCCCTTCAATCCTGGGTGCAACGCGCGTAACCAAATCGCGCGTCTTGTCGACCAGAGGCACGACCGACGAACGGAATTCCTCAATTTTATCGGCCATCGATTTGGTTGCTTTGCGCATGGCGGCCACGGCGACCATGAGCACGATGGCCTGCACCGCCATGGCCAGCGCTATGAGGGCAACCAAAAGGAGCTGAAGCGTCTGATTATTGATGGGCATGTTGTCGATCTCGCGCAGCCTCTCTGCCGCTTGCCTCAAGGGACGGAGCGCGCCGAAGCATGGTCGAACCTTTTTGTCTGGAGCCGGGGATTATCGCAATCCTCGGCAACACGGTGCATGGGTCAAGCAACCGCGGAGGACCAAGGCCAGCCGCAGGCTCCGAAAGCGCGCCGGCCCTCAGTACTCGTGAGTCTCGGGGTCGCTCGTGTTGGCGCGATACGCCTGACGTCCCGCGTCGATGGCAGCGGTCATGCGGTTGCCCTGATCGGCCACGAGGTTCTTGCCGCGCTCCACGAATTCTTCCCACTGGGCGCGCCCGCGATCGATTACTTCGCGGCCACGATCCGCATAGTCGCTCACCTGTTCCTTGGTTTTGTCGACGAATGCGCTCACCTGTTCCTTGCCCTTATCCACCAGGACGCTCACGTTCTCTGCGGCCTCGCGAGTGCGCGCCTTCAGGTACTCGGTTCCTTCGCGCGCGCTGGTCTTGATGTCTTCGCGGGTCTCCTTGCCGCTCTTGGGGGCGTACAGAATGCCTACCAAAGCGCCCACTCCCAATCCGGCCAGGAACCAGGCCAACCCGTATGATTTGCTCTCTTCTGCCATTGTGAAACCTCCCTTTCGCTGCAGTGCCAGGACCCTTAAACCACTAAACAACCCAGTTTAACGCAAGAGAACGGCAAATGCTTGCTACGCCCTCGCGAAGCAGGCAGGTGTACCTGCCTGCAAACCCCTTTGGATGCGGGAACGGGGCCTGAGTTGCATGGGACCGCGAGGCATGAAAACTCCATGGCTGAGACCGCTACGAACACCTGGCGCAGTCATCTGCCGCAGTCGGGGAGTGGGCCAGCACTTCGGCGATGTGCAAGGCCTGACGATGCGATAACTGGGCAATCTGCTCGCGGCAACTGAAGCCATCGGCCACCAGGATGGTGGCGGGACCGGCAGTTTCGAGGGCAGGCAACAGATCCTGGCCGGCGATGGTTTTCGAAACAGCGAACTTTGCGGCTTCGAATCCGAAGGGACCGGCCATGCCGCAGCAGCCGGCCTGGATGGGCTCGACGG
>JASHYS010000111.1 GCA_030042915.1 Acidobacteriaceae bacterium | reverse complement strand
CTTGAGCAGTTGCAGCGCTTCTTCAAAGGCGTCGTTGCCGCTCTGCGGCGTGATGCGCTCCAGTGCCTGCACCACCAGGTCCTGGCCGGCGCCGCATCGCGCCTCCTGTGCGGCGGCGCGAGGGCCAGCCCACAGCGCGCCGGCGAGTAACGCCAGAGTGAAAATGCTCGATCGCCCGAAGGTTCTCATTTCGATGCAGTGGGTGATGCCGTCGAAGCCGGTTTGCTGGTGGTGGAGGGCGCCGGCTTGCGTGCCGCGCGTGTTTTCATCGCCGTCACCACCGGCACGCTGACGCCATTGGTCTTCAAATCCTGCTGGCCGGCAACGGTCAAATCAAAGCTCACTGCTTTGGCGCCGCGAATCGCCAGAATAATGGTGTCGTCGGTCATTCCCGATTTCACCATGCCGATGATCTGCGCGTTGGTCAGGCCCTTGGGCGCCGTGGCGGCAGGGGGCGGCGGAGCATTCTTGGCATTGAGCGCTGCCTGCTCAGCGGCCGCTGCTGCAGCTTTTTCCCTGGCCGCCTCCTCGTCGAGCTGCTTGTAGTGCGTGATGGCAGTCTCGATGCGTTTTTGCGGCTCGACGAAGTATTTCTCAGTAGGCTTCGCGTCCTTCGCCTTGCCGTAATTCACTGAGGCTTCGTCCAGGAACTTCATGGCCGTCTTTTCATCGTCGGCCTGGTAGGCAAGCGCCTCGTAAGCTACGCCAACGTTATAAATGCGGTAGGCGTCCTCATCGGGCTTGGGAAACGGCGTGGCCGTCTCAAAGGTCTCCAGCGCGCGCTCCCACAATCCCGTCTCCGCCTCTTTGTCGCCCTCATCCAGAACGCCGTTTTTCTGGGCCAGCAGCACGTCGATCTTCTCGTCGGTGTTCACCACGTGCTCGGCAATCTGCTGCACGGTTCCATTAATAAGGATGGAGCGCAGCTCCGCGGCCGTGGGTGGGTTGACCTGCTCGCTCTTCTTTCCGCCTTTCGCGCGCCCGAATGTGCCGGTGACCGAACCCAGCACGCCGTGTTCGGTGGAGTTGCCTGCGGCGTCGAACTCCCGGTCGTAGGTGGAGCTCACGTTATCGGAGATCAGCACCTTGCCGTCGGGAGTCTTGGCCTGGAACGAAACGTACATCTCTCCGGTGATGCGCTCGGTTGAAGTGGCTTTGGCCGCGGTATTCACGATGTCGCCGATGGTTGAACCGGTCGATCCCGACACGCCGCGCTGCGTGTAGCTGGGGTCGGGATGCGAGTACTCGGTGATGTTGCAGTTGATGAAGACCGTCGGGTTGTCGTCGATACGCAGGCTGGGCTGATCCTTCAGCAGCTCGGTTTCGAGCAAGGCCTGAAAGTCGTAAGGCAGCGCGCCGTCCTCGTCGGCGGTGGTCACACTCACCTTGATGGTGTCGCCGGGAAGATGGATGATGGCCGGAAGCTTGCGCTGCAAGGTGACCTGCTGCTTGGTGCCTCCGAACCCCTGCGCGTGAATCGGCGCCACTGCCAGCGCCACGAAGCCTAATCCAACCAACGCTACCGTCTTGATCGCACGGCTCATTTGCTTATTCCCCCGATTGACTCCCTCCCGCCGCCGGCCCCACCCGGCGGCGGGATTCACTCAGCATACCCGCAAAAACGGGCTGCCGTCTTTCTCTTTTTTCGACCCTTTCGACGTACTCAAACGACTGCATGGAACCCTGGTACGAATTAACTGTTGCCCGTCGCGGGATTGGCCGGCGGCGGGTTTTGCGTGGCCGGTCCCTGCGTCACCGGTGTTTGCGGCGGTGCTCCCGACGCCGGCGCCTGGCCGGCCGGTGAGCTCTGCTGTATTGGGCCCATCGGAAGAGGCGGCGGAGGCAGGCCACGCGAAGGCGCTGCCGCATCTTTGGGGGCACTGTGGACGGTCACGAGTCCAATGCCCCAGTTGGTTGGGACCTCGCCTGAGAATCCGCGGGTTCCTCCGCTGGTTTGAGTCAGAAGCTTCTCGAGCGGCGACGCCGCTCCGCGTGCGCCCCGCGTGGCCACGCCTTCAAAGTTCAGGGCGTAAGGGTCGGGCAGCGGCTGTGCCGTGCTGAGCAGAATCAGCGTATCCACTCCGTAGGGCGGGCCAATGCGCAGCACGGGAGCGCCGCGCAGCAGAAATTGGCGGCCCATGTCCGAATCATTCGGGTACTGGTTGCCCGTGTAGTTGCCGGGATAGAGAACGGACCCCTTGCCGTGGCAGTCAATATCGAGCACGTAAACCCAGCGCTTCTCGGTTACGCGATCGGTCGACGCCAAAGCCATCTGGAGCTGATCGCCCTGGTGCGTGAGCTGATCGGCCGGCAGTGCGGCGTTGGCCGACGAGATGAGCGCCAGGGAATAGTAGTCCTCGGTGGAGGCATTTGCCGGACTGTTGGCCAGCTCGAGCCATCCATGCACCTTGGCCAGCAGCGAGGAGTAGTCGTTCAGCTTGACGCTGGCCCGGTCGATGGCGGCTGCGCTGTCAACCGAAACCCAATCACTGCGTACCGGATATTGCGAGGTCGCGGAGCAGCCCGGGCTGTGCGCCGGCGCATTGGCCGCGGGCGGGCCTGCCGCCAGCTCGCTCTTGTGGTACCACGCGTAGGCCGGCCCATCCGGCGTAATCACGCCGGTGAGGGCGTAGAGTGCCGTGGTCAGGTTGTCGGCCATCTGCACCGCGCTGTCGCTGCCTGCCGGCGTCAGCTTTGCGGCCAGCTCGCGCGACGGCGGAAGATTGGCCCACAACCTGGCTCCAGCGGGAAGGTTCTGCTTGATGGCCGCGGCCGTAAGCGGCGCGCCTAAGTTGATGGCTGCCGTCGATCCTGCCTGTTGCAGCGTCCAGTGCGTGCCGTCCCAGCTCAGGACGTGCGTCCACGGTTCTTCGGCCGGATCAGACACCAAAGCGGCGCCTGAAGCCTGCACCTGCGCCACCGCAGCCAGAACATCGTCTTCGGAAAGCGTGGCCGGCCACATATAGATGCGTAACGCCGGATTGTCGGCCGGAACCCACTTGCTCAACTCGAAGATAGTGCCCGGAGCCACTTTTGCGCCCGCCGGGCTCACCACTTCGGCCGTCGAGCGAGCGATGCCGCTCAGCTCGGTGACGCGCAGTTGAATGGCTTTGCCGGCTGAGTCCACCGACGTGAATTCGCTGCCCACGCCCACTCCGGAAACACGGCCAATGTCGAGCGTCACGCTGCCGTCGTCCCCGGTCCCAAGCGCGGCAGTGCGGATTTTGCTCGACTTGGCCGCGTCTCCGCCAAACAGCGGCTGCTGGCGCCGTGCTTCGCTGGCGTCAAGGTCAGGATCCTGGTTGGGCACATTGCCGCCTTCGAGAACGGCCTGTACGCGTTCGTACACCAGCACGGCAGGCGTATCGGCAGGCAGAGCCTGCAGTGCTTCAATCAAGGCTGCCGTGAATGCCCCATGCGGCTCGGTCGCCTTGTCGTTGGTGGGCATCTCCTTGGCCGTCTGGTCCTGCTGCGCAGCCGAAAACACCAGCGCGGAATTATCAGTGCGCTCAGTGGGCGCGGGCCTGGGCTGGCCGTTGGGCAAAGTATCGGGCGCTTCGCTGATGTCGCGGGGATCAAAAGCCAAAGCGCGCTCGCGATACACCGGCCCGATGCCGCGGCTGATGCCGCCGGAGTGGCAACTGTCGAAGATCACGGTGAGATGAACGCCCTTGTCGAGCGCGGCGTTGAAGATGCGCGTCATTTCGCGGTCGCGCACATCGTAGCCGCCCTTGTAGGCATCAGAAGGCACCAGCGTGCTGTCGGCGTGCACATATTTTCCGTCCACCAGCACGGTCAGCTTGTTGCCCTTGCTGTTCACGCGCAGCGAGCCGTGGCTGGCGTCGTAAAACACCACCGTGTCGCCCTTCTGGGGCAAATCGACGAGATATTTCTGCATGGCGGCCAGGATGCCGTCGTGCGTGGTGTCAGACGCGGGCAGAACCACCACTCCGGGACGCGGCGCAGCCGGCGCTGGATCCGTGAGCAGAACGACCTGGCTGGCTGGGAAACCGAACTTGGGGCTGGTCAGCAGGTCGGCCATGGCCTGCGCATCGTTGACCGCGCCGTCTAAATTCTGGAAACTGCCCAGCTCGCAGCGGCCGTAGATGCAGCCGGCGGGATGTTCAGCCGTGGTGCCCGCGGGCTGATAGGTGTTGATGCCGATGAGCAA
>JASHYS010000110.1 GCA_030042915.1 Acidobacteriaceae bacterium | reverse complement strand
GCGCTTGTCCGCATCCACCTTGTGCTCAAAGCTGTCGTAGTGGTCTGAGAGGTAAGCCTCGGCCAGCGCTGTATCCAGCTTGCCGTAGTGCTGTTTCACGAACTCCTCGGCACGGATGTGGCGAGCGTTCATTGAGCTTTTGGGATCATTGGGATCGAAGCCCGGCGCGTCGTCGCGCACCAGCGCCGGGTCGGCGGCAAAATTCGACGACACAAAGTAGCCGTCTTTCTTCCTCGTCAGAGGCGTGTGGCGCAGTCCTAATTCGAGATACGCAATCTCACCGGTCTTACGGTCGCCGATCAGCCACGAATTCGCGTAGCCTCCGTTGTTGGCTTTGCGCATGATCGCCGCGTATTCATCGATCGATGTGGCGTATTGCATGGCTTTGCGCGAACGGTCGAACTCGGCGATGCCATTCACATCGAATCCCTTGATCATAGGCAGCGTGGTCTCAGTAATCATCAGGCCGCTGGCATTCACGCCGAAGTCGTCCTGACTGGTGATCACGCCCGGCAGGCCGTCCATCAGAATGTGTTGCCCGCTTGTGGGCACAATGTCGAAGACCACCGTCCAGCGCTCGCCCTCGGCGTACGAGGTCCAGTTGCTGTGCGCGATCACGATCTTTCCGCCGCTGGTTGCCGATCCGGTGGCAATAAACGCACTGCAATGGCCCGGCGCCGTGGCTCCAGACGGGTTGGGCTTATGCTGCTTTGCGTTGAACCAGGGTATGTAGTAGTCGGAGATTTCAATGTATGCGTTCAACGCCACAATGTCCCACAAATCCAGCGTCGATCCCTGCGCCTGCAGTCCCTCGACGATGCCCTTCAGCTCCTCCTGGTACTCGGCATCGAGATGCGGCCAGAGCACGCTTTTTGCGGCGTCGCGATAGAAGCTCCAGTCGCGCTTGGCACGGTGCGGAGCTTCGACCTCGTAGACGTGCACATTGTCTTCAATCTCGCGCGACAGCAGGTAGCCGTGCTGAAAGCCGATCTGCCCGGGCGTGCCTTCGAGATGCGCGTAGGTCCATCCATTCTGTTTGAATTTGTAGCTGCCCTGAAGGCGAGGATCGTGCTCATGATCGAGGGCGGAGCCGGATGCTGCGGTCAGGACGGCAGGCGCAAAAGAGAATGCAGCGGCGAGACCAAACAGAGCGGCGACACGCATGGATTGGACCTCCAGGTGGCTTAGCGGGAGCGGACAGGGGAGACTCCGGACAAAGGACAGTGTACAACCGCGGATGGTGGTATCAGCTGACTTCGACGCCGGCGCCGGCCTTGGGCAGAGTCCGGGTCATTGAAAAGCAACCGCGGATCCTTCGCTGCCTCAGGATGACACAGCATCGCCGCCGAGGTTACTGCCGCACCACCACGCCGCTCTTCATGACAAAGGTCACGTGTTCCAACACCGAGATGTCGTCGAGGGGGTTGCCGGGGACAGCGATGATGTCGGCGTAGTAATCGGGCTTGAGCTTGCCGATCTGGTTTTGCCAGGTGAGGATCTGCGCGCCGTTCAGGTAATCGGCCTGGAGCACGGCCAGCGGCGTCATTCCAAACTTGACCATGAGCTCGAGTTCGCGGGCCTGCGTGCCGTGCGGGAAGGGACCGACGTCGGAGCCGACGGCCATGGGCACCCCGGCAGCCACCTGGCGGCGGAACTCGTGGATTTTGTAGTCAAGCATTGCGTGCTCGCGCGCGGCCGCTTCAGGGGTGGGTGCGTGCTCAGCGAAGTATTCGAAGATGGTGAAGGTGGGGACGGCAGGAATGTGCTTTTGCTTCATCAGTTGCATGGTTGCGGCGCTGAGCTGAGTGGCGTGATCGATTGAGGCCACGCCTGCCTGGACAGCGAATCGCGCCGCTGGCTCGCCCTGGCAATGCACGCCTACGTTGGTATCGAGTCGAGCTGCCTCGGCCACTGCGGCCTCGAGTTGCGCCTCGGTGTACTGATATGGCGTATGGAACGACCAGAACTCCGGATCGCCCGGCTCGGGGCCCATGTCGATGCACGCGGGATCGCCCAGGCAGGGCGGACTGCCGGCGGGGACCATGCGGTCAAGGCCGGTGACGTAGATCTTGGCGAAGGTGGAGCCCTCCTTGTGCTGCTCGCGCATCACGGCCACGATCTGGTCGGCGGTGTTGGCGTAGTCGGCGTTGGAAAGCACGTGCTGGGCGGGATTGAAGTGGTTGGCATCCTCATGCCCGCCGAGAATATCGATGGCATTGCCGCTGATGCGCATACGGGGCCCCGGAATGAGCCCTTGGTTGATGGCGTCGCGCACGGCGGAGTCGGCCGAGCCGGCGCCCTCGGTGCCCATGTCGCGCTCGGCAGTAAATCCGGCCATCAGGTCGGCCCTGGCGGCCTGCTCAGCCAGAATGGTGCGCCAGGGAACGGATTCCTCGACGGTCTGCAGATCCTCAGCGCCGGGATGCAGAAATAAATGAACGTGCGCGTCAATCAGCCCGGGCAGCAAGGTGGTGTCGCCGAGATCGATGATCTTTGCGCCCTGAGGATGATCGACCGATGTGCCGGCGGCCTTGATGCGCTCGCCCTCGACCAGAATTTCGCCAGGGCGGAGGATGCTTCCGGTTTCGACGTCGAAAAGGCGCGCAGAGTGGAGGACGATGGGCGACTGAGCGGGCTGTTGCGGCGAGAGGGAAGCGGGGAGAGCGAGCACGGCGAAAACCGCGCAGAGAACGGCAAGTGCCCGGGCCTGTTTCATGCAGAAAAATATACCAGTGAATAGGGGCGGGCGGCCCTGCCAGACGAGTAGGGCGGGTTTTGGCGCTGTGATTCAGTAGGCCGGGATGCCGGTGAGAAACTGCCCCAGGATGAGGGTGTGAATGTCGTGCGTGCCCTCGTAGGTTTTTACCGATTCGAGGTTCATGCTGTGGCGCATCACGGGATAGTCTGCGGTGATGCCGTTAGCACCCAGGATGTCGCGGGCCAGCCGCGCGCACTCCAGCGCCATCCACACGTTGTTGCGCTTGGCCATGGAGATGTGCTGGTGACCTGCGCTGCCGGCGTCCTTCAGGCGGCCTACATGCAATGACAGCAGCTGCCCTTTGGCGATCTCGCTGGCCATCCACACGAGCTTTTCTTGCACGAGTTGATGGCTGGCGATGGGCTGATCGTGGAATTGCTTGCGGGTTTTGGAGTAGTTGAGGGCGGCGTTAAAACAGTCCATGGCTGCGCCCAGAGCTCCCCAACTGATGCCATAGCGAGCCTGGTTGAGGCACATGAGAGGGCTTTTGAGGCCCTGTGCGCCAGGCAGAAGGTTTGCGGCAGGCACGCGCACGTTCTCGAGCGTGAGGCCGCTGGTAATCGAGGCGCGCAACGACCATTTGTCGTGAATGTCGCGGGCCGTAAAGCCGGGACGATCGCTTTCGACCAGAAAACCGCGAATGGAATCGGCCTCGTCGCCGTCTTTTCCGGCAGCGCCCTCCAATTTGGCCCAGACGACAGCCACATCAGCGATGGAACCGGAGGTGATCCACATCTTTTCGCCGTTGAGGATGTACTCGTCGCCGGATTGGCGCGCGCGTGTGGTCATGCCGGCGGGATTGGAGCCGAAGCCCGGCTCGGTGAGGCCGAAGCAGCCAAGTTTTTCGCCCGTGGCCAGTGCCGGGAGCCAGGTGTTTTTCTGCTCCTCGGAGCCGAAAGTAAAGATGGGATACATAACGAGCGCGGACTGCACACTGACAAAGCTGCGAAGACCGCTGTCGCCGCGCTCCAACTCCTGCAGCACCAGGCCGTACTCGACGTTCGACATGCCGGCGCAGCCGTAACCCTGGAGATTGGCGCCGTAAAACCCCAATTCGCCCATCATGGGAACAAGCTCGCGCGGGAAACGGGCCTCGCTAAAGCAGCCTTCAATGATGGGAACCACGCGATCGTCAACGAAATCGCGAGCGGTGCGGCGAACGAGGATCTCCTCTTCACTCAGACCTGCGTCGAGCTGAAGAAAGTCGAAACCCTGAAACTTGAGAGCCATGGTCGTGCCTTCCGTTCCGGCGGTTCACCGGGACAGATGAGGGTAGCAGCCGATGGCCTTGTGGTTCAATCGAGCCCAGGTGCGCAAGGACGCCGCCGCTCGAAAACGATGGCGGTTGTCCCGGTCAGCTGCGCGACGGCATCGGTTTTTCGTGGATGACCATCCAGTTGACACCGAACTTGTCGCGGAGCTGGCCGAAGCGATATGCGAAGAACTGCTCGCCCATCTTCATGAACACCTCGCCGCCCTCGGTGAGCACCCCATAAATGCGCTCGGCCTCCTCGTCAGTGTCGACGCTGAGTGAAATGTAGGTGCTGCGCATCGGCTGCACGCGATCGGGCGGGCCGTCGCTGGCCATCAGGATGGTATCGCCGAGCTGGAAGCGCGCGTGGATGATGCTTTCGGGCTTCATGCCCGGAGGCAGGTTTTGCGGGCCGGCGGGCCCGGCCATTTCGCCGAATGTTCCTTTCATGAGGATTTTCGCGCCCAGGTGCTTGGCGTAGAAATCGAGTGCCTGAGCGCAGGTGCCGGGGAAATTGAGATAAGTATTCACCTTCATGGTTTCGATTTTTCCTTTCACGGAATTGGACTTTTCCGGGGCGATGGAATCGGCGATGCGGGATCTTGTTGCGGCCCGGGGCGATGGGCGTCAGACTTTCCCGCCACGCAAGCATGCTACGGAATTTCACTTGCGTATTGCAACCTGTGGATGATTGCCTGTGGAGGCGGCGAGGAAGGCGCTTTTGCACGATGCGAACGGAGATGCCTTCCGGCATGAATTTCGCTCACGCCGCAAGTCTTCTTAGGCTATACTTGGGCCCTGCATTTCCCAGATGAGTTTCTTCCGCA
>JASHYS010000109.1 GCA_030042915.1 Acidobacteriaceae bacterium | reverse complement strand
GACACCGTAAAGCGATGGCCCGCCTTGCACGCGTCGCAATAAAGCGTGATAAGCGCAGCCAGACCGGCGGCGTCGATGCGTGCCACCTTGCGCAGGTCGAAATTAACACTCTGTTCACACACCAGCGGCTGGAACTGCTCGAGGAATTCCTGTTCCTGACCCCTGACGAGCTCGGTTTTATCGATGACGAAATAAATGGCGGATTGGAATCGGGAATCTTTCATTGGGAATCTCCTTCTGCACGCCCGCGGCGTCTCTCTCAATCGTTCAACGTTTGGCCGGCTGGGTGTGTTAACAATGTCGACCTACCTTGTTGCACGCGGCGGGCCAAAAACTACCCAATGCCGCGATGGGGAATATGCTGAATTTGCAAGGCCTTTAAGCATCCCTTGCCTTCGGCCGGTGCGGGGCCAGTGTGCGGTTTCTGCTTCCGGCGTCCGCTAATGAACACTGATGTTTCGATACGCGAATGAGATGAAGAAAGTTCCGTGAATCAAGCAGCCACCAATCCGCGTCTAATCCCCGGCCTGGCCCGGGATGATGTCCGCGCGCTGGCTCTGGCTGCGGGATTCACCGAGGCTGGCGTGGTGGCGCTGCCGCACGCGGCCGAAGAGCGCGACGCGAGCCGGTTTACTAAGTGGGTACGTGCAGGCCGCGCCGGAACCATGCGCTACCTCGAGCGGACAACAGACGAGGGACAACTAGCGCGTGCGCGTGTGCATGTTCCGTTTCCGTGGGCGCGGTCGGCCATCGTTTGCTTTGCGAGTTACAGCTATGCAGATGTACCCCTCTCAACCAAAACGCACGAGCGCGGGAGCGCGTGGATTGCAAGGTATGCGTGGAGCAGCCGCATGGATGATCGCGGCCAACGCTGCCCCAGTGATTATCACAAAGTATTGTTGAAGCGGCTGCGCGGGGTGGAAGCGCGACTGCACGAGCAGTTCGGCGAGTTCGAGTCGCGCGCGTATGTCGATACCGGTCCCGTGGTGGAGCGCTCGCTGGCCGTTGCTGCGGGCCTCGGGTGGACAGGCAAGAATACGTGCCTCATTCATCCCCGCTTGGGTTCGTGGGGATTTCTGGCCGTCCTGCTGACCTCGCTTGAAGTCAATCCAGAAGCGAAAACAGCGGAGCTGCCCGACTACTGCGGCACCTGCACACGCTGCATTCAGGCTTGCCCGACGCACGCGCTCGATCTGCCTTACCAGATGGATGCCACGCGCTGCATTGCGTACCTCACCATCGAGCATAAGGGCCCGGTCGCCGAGGAGCTGATGCCGGGCATGGGCCGTCAGGTCTTCGGTTGCGACATCTGCCAGGACGTGTGTCCGTGGAATGAAAAAGCGCTGCGCAGCGGACCCATTGTCACTGATCCCGAGCTGGAGCCGCGTTCCGAACTTGTCAATCCAGCGCTGGAGTGGTTGGCCTCTCTTGACGAGAAATCCTTCGAGCGCGAATTCAACGGCTCGCCGGTGCGCCGGGCCGGATTCAACGGGCTGCGGCGCAATGTGGCCATCGCCATGGGCAACAGCGGCCTGGCCCGTTTTGTTCCGCAGCTTGAAGCGTGGGCAGGCGCGGCCGACGAAGGGCTGCGCGCCGCCGCGCGCTGTGCGCTGCGCAAATTGCAAGCGCGAGCCTGAGGCGCAAAGCGCGGCAACGATTCGTCGGAGCAACATCGCGCGATATCCTTGAAGTTGATAACTCCACCTTTGGAACCGTGAAGAATTCCTGTCCGTAAGTAAGGATGGACACGTGAGCGATGAACCGAAAACCGTCCCCGAGGGCGGAATAGCAACTGAAGTCGCTGGCGCGCCTCCTCCCGTAGTGCCCGCTACGCAGTCCAAGTGGTACCGCTGGCGCCGCGACGGCGTGGCGCTGGTCCGCTATCTGCTCGACAGCGAGGTCCACACTTTCGCCTTCAGCGTTTCGGCCAACGTCATCATTTCCTTTATTCCGTTCGTGGTGCTGCTCTACACGCTGGCCTTCTCGGTCTTTCACTCGCCGGCCATGGTGAACGTCTTGAGCGATCTGGTGAACTATCTTCTGCCGGCGGCCACCAAACAACCCGACTGGGTGGCGCGCACCATCATCGCCGAGGCCGTGTTGCCCCTGGTCAAGCGCCACGGCGCTCAGGCATTTTCGCTGGTGATGATTCTCATCTCCTGCACCGGCATCTTTCTTCCCCTCGAAGTAGCGCTGAACCAGGCCTGGGGCGTGACCAAGAGCCGCAACTACCTCTTCAACCAAAGCATCGCCTTCGGGTTGGCGCTGCTGATGGTGCTTCTAGGCGTGGCCTGCATGGCTGCCAATGTGAGCGTGGATAAATTGCTCTCCGTCGTGCTCGTGCATCAGGGAGGCAATTGGTTCTTCAAAGCTCTCAACTTCTCTTACGGCGCTCTGAGCTTCGTTTGGCTGGCCATCTCGGCTGGCGTCGTTTCGATTCTTTTCTTTTTCGCTGTGTACTACGTGTTGCCCAACCGCAAGGTGCCGTGGCGTCCTATTCTGCGCGCATCCATCATCACCGGCGCGGTATGGATCGCCGCTCGATTCATTTTTGCCGCTGTACTGCCGCATATGAATCTGGAATCAATGTATGGGCCGTTTTATGTTTCCGTTGGCCTGCTCTTCTGGGCCTACGTTTCCGGGCTCATCCTGTTTGCCGGCGCGCAGTTCAGCGTGGCGCGCTGGGGCCAGAAGACAGCGAGTAGGGAGTAGAAAAGCGTGTCTCGCGCAACCTTCGGAATTCGAAACGGTCGAGGGCGAAACTGACCGGATCTGACTAAAGCCGTGCCGACCGTCGACGCGTTGCCCAGGCCAAGTTTTCTACTGGCTATTGGCTACTCACTATTCCCTGCTTCTCGGGCTAATCCCTGTTTTTTCGCTTTGTCTTCGCCGGCTCCCATGCGCTAATCTCGTGAGAGCAGCATGTGTCCCCATCCGCCCAAGCCGCCCGAAACCACCGACCCTCTTGCCGGCTTTCACCCCGTAACGGCGGCATGGTTCCGGGCCGTTTTTGAAGAGCCCACTGCACCGCAGCGGATGGGCTGGCCGGTGATTGCCCGCGGCGAAAATGCCCTCATCCTGGCGCCTACAGGCACGGGCAAGACGCTGGCCGCGTTCTTGTGGTGCCTTGACCGCTTAATGCTGCAAGACAGGCAACAGGCAGCAGGAAACAGGGAACAGAAAACCTCCCGAACTCCACAGAAAGGCTGCCGGATTGTTTACGTGTCGCCTTTGAAGGCCCTCGCTGTGGATGTGGAGCGCAACCTGCGCTCGCCGCTCGCCGGAATAGCCAACATGGCGCGGCGCATGGGCGTGGCCTTCCACGAGCCGGAGGTCAGCGTGCGCACCGGTGACACGCCGCAGCGCGAGCGGGCGCGCTTCGCACGGCAGCCCGCTGAAATCCTCATCACTACCCCCGAGTCGCTCTACCTGCTGCTCACCTCGCACGCGGCTGAAGCGCTGCGCAGCGTCGACACGGTGATCGTGGACGAAATTCACGCACTGGTGCCCACCAAGCGTGGCGCACACCTGGCCCTTACGCTGGAGCGCCTGCAGGCGCTAACCAGGAAGCCGCTGCAGCGCATCGGCCTTTCCGCTACGCAGCGGCCGCTGGAAGAAGTGGCGCGGTTTCTGGGTGGAATTGAAGTTGAGGGAGCAAGCCAGCAAGGCAGCAAGGGAGCAAGAAAACAGCCGCCTGAAGAGCTCGCGGACTTCGGGGCTGAGAGCCCGGAAAGCACAGGCCTTGACTCCTCGCTCCCTGATGCGCCGGAAGCCACGTCGCTCGTCTACCGGCCGGTGACCATCGTCAACGCCGCCGCGCGCAAGCAGCTCAAGTTGCGCATCGAAGTTCCGGTTGAAGATATGGCGCGGCTGGGCGAGATGGAAGAGATTCCGTCGGGGCCGGCATCGCAAACACCGCGCCGCATCTCGATCTGGAATGCGATTCATCCGCGGCTGCTCGAAATCATTCGCCAACATAACTCGACCATCATCTTTGTCAATGCGCGCCAGATTGCCGAGCGGTTGGCCGGAGCCCTTAACGAGCTCGCCGGCGAAAACGGGGTCCCCACGGACAGGTCCTCGTCCGTGGGGTGTAAGCCCATTGCCCGCGCCCATCACGGCTCGCTGGCCGCGGCACAGCGCGCGGTGATCGAAGAGCAGCTCAAAGCCGGGCAGATTCGCGCCCTGTGCGCCACGTCGACTCTCGAGCTGGGCATCGACATGGGCGCGGTCGATCTCGTCATCCAGATCGAGTCGCCGCCGTCGGTGGCCAGCGGCATGCAGCGCATCGGCCGCGCCGGCCATCATGTGGATGCGGTCAGTGAGGGGATTCTCTTCCCCAAGTACCGTGCCGACCTGGTCGCTTGCGCCGCCGTCACGCGCGCCATGCACGAGGGGCACATCGAATCCACCCGCTATCCGCGCAATCCGCTCGACGTGCTCTGCCAGCAGCTGGTGGCGATTGTTGCGAGCGCGGGAAAGACAGGCAAAACACAACAAGGAGCAGGGAACAGGAACCCAGGGAACAAGGGAGCGAGGGAGCAAGGGAGCAAGACGGCAAGCTTCTGGGATGAGGAATCGGGAGCCGATTCGGGTTCGGCGTCCCCAGTCCCTAGTCCCTTAGTCCCTCAGTCCCTCGCTCCCGAGGTCTCCGTCGACTTTCTCTTCGACCTGGTGCGCGGCGCGGCGCCGTTCGCGTCGCTCTCGCGCTCGGCGTTTGAGGGCGTGCTCGATCTGCTCAGCGGCCGCTACCCCTCCGACGAATTCGCTGAGCTGCGCCCGCGCCTGACGTGGGATCGCGTGCGCAACGTCGTTTCGGCACGCCAAGGTGCGGCGCGGCTGGCGATCCTGAACGCGGGCACCATTCCC
>JASHYS010000108.1 GCA_030042915.1 Acidobacteriaceae bacterium | reverse complement strand
CCCTGCTCCCTCCGACTCCCGAAACCGCGGGGGGACGAGCAGCTATTCGCTTCCGCCGCTACCACTCGATCCAGCGGGAGCCGGGGACGGCGCGGGCGCCGTCGCCGGTGCGGTTCCGGGAGCGGTAGCTGCCGCGGGCGCGGGCTCGCGTACGAGCACCGCGAAGCGCGGAAATGTAAAACTCCCCGCCGCGTCATCGATCACGTTGAGCTGGCACAGGTACTGGCCCGGCTTCAACCCGCTCAGGGGCACGTCGAGCTCGAACGAAACCGCGTCGCGGCCTTCAACGTTGACGGCTTTCGCCTGCACGACCGGCGTCTCGTAGACCTTGTTTGCGCCCTGGATGAGCTCGAGGCTGCTCAGCAGGTCGATTTCCGCTTTCGGAGCCTTGGGCTCGTTCTCGGCCGTCTTTTGTTTGGCGGGATCGTAAACCTCGTAGAGCAGGTACATGTGCTGGTCCTGGCGGAAGACGTGGCTGATATTGGGCACGTATTCCTGGCCGTTGTGCACCAGCGGGTCCTGCTTTTTGCTCGCGTTCCGCTGCGAAGCCAGCACAATCGAGCTGATCTTGAGCGGCGCTTTTTTCATGTCGGGCAGCGCCACCTCGGCAATAAACGAGCCCATGCGCCCGGTCTCGTTCTCGCGCACCACGAACTTGATCTGGTATTTGCCGGGCGGCAGATCGAAGCTGGTGGTGTATTCGATGTTCTTTTGCCGCGCCTGCAAGGCCTCATCCAGCTTGAGGGGGACGGTTTGACGCACGCGGCCCACGGGCCGCTTGTCTTCGTCGATCACCGCGCCGATGATGTCAATGGTCGCCTTGTCCTTGTCGCCGCCCTTGACGAAGGGAATCTGCGAGCCGGGCACGACCAGCGAAACCGGCATGAAGAAGCGGTTGGCGTCGAGCCGGAAGTACATCGCATCCATGTACACGGCGATGTCAGTGGCGGGCAGATCGCTGGCGAGCTGATCCTCGAGCTCCTGCTCGCGGTCTTCCTTGCCGGAGTGCTTGAAGTCTGCCGGCGCGTAGTAGCCGGGCCGGTATTCGAGCTTGATTCCCGGCTTGTCGATTTTCACAATCAGCTTGCGGTACTTGCCGTCGCGCGCCGGGTCGGTGGAGTGGAAACCGATGGCGTAGTACGCCGACGTGTCCTTCTGCACCTGCAGGAAAGCAGGCATGAAGTCGTTGGAATCGAAGAAGGCCTTGCCGCCCGTGTCGCTGGAGAGCGTGCCCATGACTTCCTGGGTAGCGAAGTTCTGTTGCATGTTGTTCGTGAGCGCGCCGCCGTTATAGCCGCCGGTGCCGCGCAGGCTGCCGGTGGACGCATCGCCCAGGGGACCGATGGCCTGGAGCCCGCGCGTGTCAACACTGTAGATGGCCAAATCAGCGCGCACCGCCGCATTGATGGCCGCGCGCAGCGAAGCTTCATTTTCAATGCCGTCGCGCGAGATGCCGCCTGAGAAGTAGAGCAGCGATTTTTTCTCGTTGATTCGCGAAAGCGACTGCGAGATAGCACGCAATGCAAACAGCTCGCGATCGGTGTTGAGGTCGTTGTACTCGCTCTCGTCGGGCGTGTAACCGGTGGTGTCTTCCACCTGGTTCGAGTTGGCGTTGGCGCCTTGTGCAAAGCCCTGGCCTTCGGTGCCGTTGTAAACTCCCACCTCGCGGATGAGCGCGTCCTTATCGGCGGTAAAATCCTGGTCCACGCTGAGGGTGTCGCCGAGCGAAACCAGCGCCACCAAATCGGCCGGCTGCAGCTTGGTTTTCAAGAAGGCCTGCGCCGCATCCACGGCGCGCTCCAGATCTTCGGGCTGCATCGAGGTGAGGTCGAAGAACATGACGATGAGCCGGTGATTGCGCAGTTCTTCGGGTTTGGCCACGACCACTGCCTTGCTGCCTGCGGGGCCGGCGGCAAGGCCGCTTACTGTGTCTTCTTTGATCGGGGTGGCCATGTCCATGCTCTGAAAATCGAACGTGTCGATGGTCTGCTCTTTGCCGTTCTCGTAGATTTTGAAGTCGCTCTGCTTGAGGCCCTTCACCAGCTCGCCGGTTTTGGCATCGCGCGCCACCACGTTGGTCAACACGAGTTCGGCATGGGCCTTGAGCGTGAATCCGCCTTGGGGCGTGGACGTCACCTGGGTTCCCTGCGGAGGATTGCTGGCCGCAGGAGCGGTTGCTGGATTGCTTGAGTTTTGCGCGGAGAGCGGCGGCAGGCCGGCAATGCTGAGCGCCAGCAGTGTCAACGTCGCGCCCATCCGCTGCATCGTGCTCCTCATCTCGTCCCTCCTGGCCGAGAGCGTCGAGCTCCGCTAACTTCGCTGCTCTTCAAAATCTGAACCTTGCCATGAACTGAAACGCGCGCATCTGACCCGCTGACGTGACTTGGCCAAAGTTGGGCAGGTTGACGGTGGTGCCGACGCCTGAGAACTGCACAGTATTAAAGACGTTGTTGATGGAGGCGCGTATCTCAAGGCTGCGCGTCTCGCCCATGTCGACGGTCTTGGAAAGAGCCATATTGTTCTCGACCGTCCCCGGTCCTTCGATGGAGTTGCGCGGCGCATCGCCAAAGGCCGCACATGGAAATGCGGAGTTGACCGTGGGCGCCACATAAGCCGCAGGATTGAACCACTCGTGCTGCGAGCCGCCGCCCGCAGTTGGAGAGATTCCGGTGAGATCGGGCCGGAAGGTGCCGCCCGTGCCGCACTCCGTGGTGGTGATGGTGGATTGATAGCTGGGGCTGAGCCAGCCGCCGGTGGCAAAGGTGAACGAACCGGAAATTGAGAATCCGTCAAGGATATGATTGGGCACGCCCGACGTGGCCCACATGCGGCCCTCGCCGAACGGCAACTCGTAAAGATAGGTGCCGCTGACGGAGTGGCGAATGTCGATGCTGGAGTTGCCCAGATCGCCGACAACGTTTTGCCAGTCCTGAATGCTGGCGCCTCCGCCGGTGTTCAGTGCGCCTGCATCGTCGATGATGTGTCCGTACGTGTAGTTCGCGCCCAGGGCGATTCCCTTTTGCAGGCGCTTGTTGACGCGCACGGTGCCGGCATTGAACTTGGAGAACGAAACCGCTTCGTAGTAGTCGAAGACGAGATTGCCGGGATTGGTAAGCGGGCTGGTGGG
>JASHYS010000107.1 GCA_030042915.1 Acidobacteriaceae bacterium | reverse complement strand
CTACACCATCGACTTTCCCGCCGCGCCGCCCATCCCCGCGGTCACCGACATCCATCAGGGATTTATCTATCAGATTGTGACCGACCGTTTCTTCGACGGCGACCCCTCCGTCACCGACGACCCCTCCGAAAGCCCCGGCCTTTACGATCCCAACGGATTCACGAACTCCGCTGCAGCCAACTGGAATCTGTATTGGGGTGGCGATCTCGTCGGCATCCAGCAGAAATTGAGTTATCTCCAATCCATGGGCGTCACCGCCATCTGGATATCGCCACCGATGAATAACATTCGCACCGCCTACAACGATCAGGCGGGCTATCACGGCTACTGGGTCCGCGACTTCATGCAGATCGACGAGCACTTCGGAGACGATAGCAACGGCTGGACGGAGTTCAACAACCTGGTCGCCGCTGCTCATGCGGCCGGCATCCGCGTCATCGTGGACTTTACCGCCAACGATACCAACCCCACGGGCGCCGGAGAAGACGGATCGCTCTACGATAATGGGACCCTCGTCACCACCTATTCCACCGACACCGGGGCGACGCCCTACTATCATCACAATCCCGACATTTCCAACTACGACGATCCCTACCAGGCCCAGTACTACTCTGAAGAAGGCCTCGCGGACCTCGATCAAACCAATCCCTGGGTCGATCAGTATCTGAAGAGCGCAATCACCCAGTTCCTGAACAACGGCGTTGATGGCTTCCGCTTCGATTCATCGCTCGAAACCAATTGGGGCTGGCAGTACAGCCTCGAAAACTACATTGCAAACTGGAGCGGGTCCAGCAGCCTGCCCACAGCTACCGCGCGGCCCTTTCTCTTCGGCGAATGGTTTTTAGGTTCAGGAGACGCACTCTATCCCGTTGCCGTCAAATTCGCAAACGCGAGCGGCATGAATCTGCTCGACTATCCGCTGTACTTCCAGATCTCTGAAGTGTTCGGCGACAACGACAGCTTCGACCAGATCGACAACGAACTCACGCTGGAAGACCAGGGATCGTCAGCCAGTACGGCCGAACCCTTTGTGCAGCCCAACGATCTGGTCACATTCTTCGATAATCACGACAATCCCCGCATCATGTCGTTGGGCGCCGATCAGATGGCGCTCAAGGAGGCCCTCAGTTTTCTCTTCACCTGCCGTGGCCTTCCCATTGTTTATTACGGCGACGAACAATATCTGTACAACGATACCGACGGCGGAGCCAACCCCTATAACCGGAACGCCATGACCAGCTTCAACAATACTGATGCGGTTTTGTTGATTCAGTATCTGACCGCGCTGCGAGCCGCAAATCCGGCCATCGCCTACGGAACCATGGCCCAGCGCTGGATCAATAGCGACGTGTATATCTACGAGCGTGTCCTGGGCACAAACGTCGTCCTGGTGGCCATCAACAAGAACAAAAGCACCGATCAGGCGATCTCAGGGCTATACACCTACCTGCCTCCAGGCAACTACAGCGACTACCTGGCGCAGACCATGGGTGGAACTGCGATCGTTGTCACCGGATCGGCAGGTGCAAACAATCCCGTCACCGGCTTTACCCTGCCGCATAACAGCGTCTCCATCTGGGTCTCCGCGGGCAGCATCACGCCGGCTGTCGGCAGCGTCACGCCGCGCGTGGCCAATGCCGGGGCGGTCGTTACGCTGAGCGGAGCCGGCTTCGGTTCGGCCGCGGGCGCAGTCAACTTCACCTCGGGGGCCACAACCCTGCCCGCCACCATCACCAACTGGACCAGCGGCCAGATCACGGCAGTCGTTCCATCCCTCCCTCCGGGCCCGGCCACCGTAACCGTCGTCGCAGCCGGAGCACCTTCCAATGCGGCGCCTTTTACGGTGAGCACCTCAACATTGATTCCCGTCAATCTCGCCGTCAGCGGCACGCCAACCCTGGCCGGCACCGATCAACTCATGCTCACAGGAAACGTGCTCGAGCTGGGCAACAACGCCACCACATTCAACGCCGCCATAGGGCCGGTGCCGATTCCGGCGTCGGGCAGCGGCATTCAGACGGTTTCATTGCCGGCAGGAGCCACCGTGCAATTCGAGTTCTTCATCCTGCACAGCGATGGAACCACAACCGCGGAGAGCGCTTTTCACACCTATGCGGTCCCCGCATCGGGCATTGGCGCCGACACCGTAAGCTGGTAGCCGGGGCATCGGACAATGAAAGGATAGAAATCAGCTTGATCTGCGAGCGCGCATTCAAAAAGAAAACGATTCCTTTGCTGCTCTGCGCAGCGCTGTTCGTCGCACGGCCGCTTTCTGCGCAGCCGGGCCAGCCCGCGCATGTCACTCCATTGCCCGATGGCGTCGAACTCTCCGACGGAGCTTCATTGCTCCACGTGCAGCTCCTTGAGAATGGGCTCGTCGACATACACGTTCAAGTCGACGGCAAAGCCACGGCCCGCACCCTGGTCATCGACCCGCAGCCCGCATTGCGCCCGCCCTCCGCAGTCACCCCCTCCAATCAAGCGGGTATCTACACGCTGTCTACGCCTGCAATCGCAGTGCAGGTTCACGAGGCCGGGCCATACAGCATCCAGATTCTCGATGCCACCGGCCGGCAACTGCTGCGCAGCGACGACCCGCTCGGCGAAGCGCGCCACGGCGGCGTCACCATGAAGCACACCGCTGTTGGCACGCTCTATGGCATCCACGGCCTTGGCCGCGAAGACACCGCTCAAGGCCTCACGCGCAATGACGGCGGCCGGGTCGCCGCGGGCGTTCAGGGCCAGAGCGGCGCTCCATTTATTTTTTCCGCCGGCTACGCTCTTCTCGTCGATTCTGATGGCGGGCAATTCACCACCGCCCCCGGCAGTATTTCTTTCCGTCAATCCTCGCGGCCCGACGTTGAATATTTCGTCTTTGCCGGCCCTCCGCTCCAAACCCTGGCCGCGTTATCGCGTCTCGTTGGACCTCCTCCACTACCGCCCAGGTGGACACTCGGATTCATCAACAGCCAATGGGGTTCTTCGCAATCTGAAATCGAGAACATCGTTGCTGCCTATCGCAAGAAGGAAATCCCCATCGACGGTTTCATCCTCGATTTTGACTGGAAGGCTTGGGGCGAAGACGACTACGGCGAATGGCGCTGGAACAGCACCTCCGGCCCCGGCAATGTTGCGCCCGACAAGTTCCCCGGCGGAGCCGGCGGCGTATTTGCCCGCGAAATGACCGCACAGGGCGTGAAACTGGGCGGAATCTTGAAGCCCCGCATCCTCGACGACGCGCCAGGTGATCCGAACCGCCCCACCGTCGCGGCTGCCTACGCCACCCAGCATCACCTGTGGTATCCCGGCGAGCCGCAGACGCCAGACTATTTCTCCCATCGCATGGCCCGCGATCTCAACTTCGACAATCCCGAAACGCGCACCTGGTTCTGGCAGCACCTTCTGCCTGCCTTCCACGCCGGAATGGTGGCCTGGTGGAATGACGAAGCCGATGTCTCCGGCAAGACGACCTTCAGCAACTTCCAGTTTTTCAATATGGGCCGGATGATTTACGAAGGCCAGCGCGCCGACGCCAACCTGCGCGTGTGGTCCATCAACCGCAATTTCTATCTCGGGGCAAGCCGCTACGGCTACTCCATCTGGTCAGGCGATATCCAAACTGGCTTTCCTAGCATGGCGTTCCAGCCACGACGCATGTTGGCCGCACTCAATACTCTTGCGCCCCAGTGGAGCATGGACACGGGAGGCTTTTTCGGCCACCCCAGCTCCGAAAACTATGCCCGCTGGATGGAGTTCGCCGCATTCGTCCCCATCATGCGCGTTCACGGCGCCCTCGACGAGAAGCGCCAGCCCTGGGTCTATGGCCCCGTCGCCGAAGCTGCCGCGAGCCAGGCTATCGACCTGCGCTATCAGCTGCTCCCCTACATCTATTCCTATGAACGCAGGAGCACTGACGGCGAAATTGGTCTCGTCCGCCCGCTCTTCTGGGAGTTCCCGTCCGATCCGCTCGCCGCGTCCCAGGACACCGAATGGATGTTTGGCGACGCGCTTCTTGTCGCGCCGGTTCTCAACCAGGCAGCAACTTCCCGAAAAATCTATCTGCCTCCGGGCGATTGGTTCGATTACTCGAGCGGCCGCCACTTTTCAGGCGCCCGTAAGATCGAGCTGGCCACCGACGCCAGAACCTGGAAAGACATTCCGCTCTTTGTCCGCAGCGGCTCCATCCTGGCCACGCAGCCCGTCGAGCAATATGTCGGGCAGCGCCCCATCCAGGAAATCAGGCTCGACATTTTTCCCGCCCAGGAGCCCGCGGAATTTACCGTCTACGACGACGATGGCGAAACCTACGACTACGAGAAAGGGGCTTACCTGCGCCAGCAAATTACCGCAGAAAAACAAGGCGATGCCATTCAGATAACGGCTGCGGGCGCAACCGGAAGTTATCCAAGCTCGCTGCGCAGTTATCTGCTCAGGATTCACGCCGCGGCCGGCAGTGTAACCATCAACGGCAAGCCGTTGCAACCGGCAAACGAGCCCGCCGCGGAATTGACCGCGGACCAGAACTGGGCGCTCCAAACCGACCGCTTTGGTTCCGTCGTGCTCATCCGGATCTCCGCCGGCGAAAAATCGCCCACCACCGTCGTGCTGCACTGAGAACAACTCAGCGGAAGGGCCGGCCCTTCACCTGGCCGGAGCCTTCGCGCAGCGTGAGCAGCTGGTCGGCGGCAGCGTGTATGCGCTCCACCAGCCCTGAGGGCCAGCGGATTTCGATCTCGGCTGTGCTTGCGCTACCCAGGCCGAAATGGAGGCGGGGATCGTTCGAAGAAAGAAAGCTGCACCCGCTCAAAACTTCCTGCACCTGAACTTTGCCCCCATATCGCACCAGCACGCGCGCGCCGATCGCACTGCGGTTGCTCTTCGTTCCTTCCAGGCGCACCTTGATCCAGTGGTTTCCTTGCGGAGCATCGTTGCGCAGCAGCGTTGGGGGCTCGTTCACATTCATGATCAGCACATCCATGTCGCCGTCGTTGTCGAAGTCGCCGAAGGCCGCGCCCCGGCTGCAATGGGGAAGGTCGATGCCCGGCCCGGCCTCGGCGCCGATTTGCACAAACGTGCCGTCGCCGCGGTTGCGAAACAGCAGGCGCGGGCTCCGTGCCGGAAAGCGCGGCGAAACCCGAGCGACTTCGGGATAAACGCTGCCCGACGTGATCAGCATGTCGGGGTAGCCGTCGTTGTCGAAGTCCACGATGCCCGCGCCGAAACACACGAAGCGGCTTTCCTTGTTGAGTCCGGCCTCGGTGGTCACATCGTCAAAGTTGCCCTTGCCGTCGTTGCGGTAAAGGCCGTTGGCCTGGTTGTAGTAGTGAGTCTTCACCACGTCGGTGTGCCCGTCCAGGTTGTAGTCGCCCACGCTCGTGCCCATTCCGCCCATCTCCCGGCCTTCGCCGCTCACCGCGATGCCGCGCAGCAACGCCTCTTCGCGGAATATGCCGTCGTGTTGATTCATCAGCAGCAGCGAGGGAGACATGTCGCAGGCCACAAAGATGTCGGGCCAGCCGTCTTCGTCGGCATCGAAGGTAAGCGCCGTCAGGCCGTAGGATCCGCGCAGCGCTGAGATGCCTGCGGCTTCAGAAACGTCTGTAAAGGTCCCGTCGCCGTTGTTGCGATAAAGATAGTGCTGCGCTTTGGGCAGGCCCAGGGGGCCGCACATCGTCGGCACGCCCTCATAATTGCAATTTGAAACCGCCAGTGAGGGCTTCGGAGCTGTGGCCAGATCGATTTCCAGATAGTTCGAGACAAACAGATCGAGATGGCCGTCGCGGTTGTAGTCCACGAATGTACACCCGGTTCCGTAGCGCGTTTTGGGATGCAACAGCCCGGCCTCAGCGGTCACATTGGTAAAGGTGCCGTCGCCGTTATTGCGGTAGAGCCGGTTCTGCCCGTAGTAGGTCAGGAACAGATCCTCCCAGCCGTCGTTGTTATAGTCGCCCACGCAAACGCCCTGCGCCCACCCCGGATCGGCCAGCCCCGATCGTGCCGTGACATCGCTGAAGCTTCCATCGCGATTGTTGTGATAGAGGCGGTTGCCCGCGCCGGGCGGAATTCCAGCCAGCGTGCGCCCGCCCAGAATGAAGATGTCCATCCATCCGTCGTTGTCGTAGTCGAAAAATGCGCAGCCGGTCGCCATGGATTCGATGATGTAGGTGAAACTATCGGGCTCGCCGTAGATGATCGTCTCCTTGAGACCCGCAGTTTGCGCCACATCCACGAACTGTGAGAACGGCGCAGCCGGTTTGCGATCCTCATCCGCCGCAAAGAGCCGGCTTGCCATCCGCCCCGAAGCCAAAAGAGCTGGGGCCGCGCCCAGCAGCTTCCGGCGCGTCCACAAATCGGCTTGATTCCGATTCGTCACAGCCAACATCGTCCTTTCAATTCCGCGCTCTCGTTCAGCGCCCCGCTTGCCCTTCCGCCAGTTTCTTGCTCAATGCCAAAGCTTGCGCGTCATCCGGCTGCAGCTTCAGAGCGTGGGCTATCGCAGCGCGCGCCTCGTCCTGGCGCGATTCGGCGTGCAGCGTGGTGGCCAGCGAAATCCAAGCCTGCACATTGTCAGGAAGCGCCTCCACGGTCAACCGAAACTGCCGCTCCGCCGCGGCATACTCTCTGGCCTGGAAATCCACGTAGCCAAGCTGGTATTGCGCCAGGACAAAATGAGGGTCCGCCTTGATGGCCTGCTCCAGCACAGCGCGTTCGCCATCGCGGTCACCCAGGCTCTCCAGCACCATCGCCAAACGGAAAGCCAGGGCGGCATTTTGCGGCTGCGCAGCGCAGGCCTCACGATACAGATCCGCAGCCTTGGCCTTGTCTCCCGACTTCTCCGCATCCGCCGCTTCGGTTGCCTTTGAAACTGCCACGGCCAGGTCCGATTTCTCTTTCAGCCTTCGCTGGTAAATTGCCAGTTGCTCGTTTGCAGCCTCAGACTCGCCCAGAGTGCGCAGCACCTTCGCCAGCTCAAAATGGACTTGAGGCTCATCGGTACCCAGCGCAATCGCCTTCTCCAACTGCTTCCGCGCGCCTGCGGGATCTTTCATATCGGCAAGCACCACGCCCAGGTTCACACGCGGGTTGTAATCGCTGGGGCTCAGCGCGACTGCCTCTTCCAAATGCGCGCGCGCCGCTGCAAGATCGCCCGCTTTCTGCTCCACGAGGCCATTCAAATTCAGGAGGTCGGCATCATGCGGGGCCAAAGCCAGCAGCTTGCGGCCCAGCGGCGCTGCCACATCGTCGTTTCCCGTAATCACCAGCGTACGCAGATAGATGCGCTGCGCTTCAAGGTCGTTGGGTTTCCTGCGTGCAATCTTCTCGGCCAGCAACGTCGCGTCCTGAAAATGAGACTCTTCGACATTCAGAGTCACCAGGGCTCCCGTAAGCGCGTCGGAATCCGGAAACGACTCCAGGCCGTGGTTCAGCGCCTGAGAGGCTTCATCGTACATGCCCGCCTGCTTGTAAGCGGTGGCTAAATCAAAGGTCAATTTTTCATCGAGCGCGGTCGAGCGCAGCGCCTGAATGGCCGTGTCGTAATCTCCGGCGGCAATCAGGCTCCGCGCCAACCCATCCAGAGCTTCTTCTGAGGAAGGCTCGATCTTGAGCGCTGTCCGCCATTCTCCAACCGCCTCTCGATTTTCGCCCAGGCTGGCCAGCGCGGCGCCCAGCAACAGATGCGGCTGCAGCACGTCGGCCTCAAGGCCAACGGCTTTCCTCAATGGCGCGATTGCCTCTTTTGATTTTCCTGACGAGTAGAGCCCGAGCCCCAGCAGATAGTTCAGACGCGAGGAGTCCGGCGCAATTTTCAGCCCCGAACGGACTGTCCCATCGGCACATTCCCACTGCTGATGGCTATCGAACCAGACGGCCAGTGCGATATAAGCGTTGGCGTCGGGATGGGTGCGCAGTTGCGCCTCGAGCGATGGCGGGCCGGAGCACTTCGGAGTTGGTGCGCCCTGAGCCATGGCAGCAACGCCGCCTCCAAGGCAGGCCGCCAGACACAGCACACCTCTTCTGCCGAAATCCCGATAGGTGAGCATCCGCGCCTGGTCGTTCTCCCTTTGCCGCCAGAATGACTTCTCTGCTTCGGCGTCTGCGCATCTCTTCCATACTATTGCAAAACCAGAGTCGCTGTTGCTCGAAGCCGAAGCCGTAAAGTCGCCGCGACACCGCGCGGAGCAGCGACCTTCGACGAAGCTCAACAGGACGCACCAACTCTGGTTTTGCCGTAGCCCGCTGACCACTTCAGCGACACAAAACTCGACACTCCATGGCCAACTTCGAGTGCCAGGAGCAATGCGCTATACTCCAAGGGCAATCGAAAAGGGAGGCTTACGATGCGTATACACGCGATGGCTGGAGTTTTGTCTGGCGCCATGGCCTTGGCCATGCTGGCGGTGTCGGGTTCGATGATGGCGCAGACCGGCGGCGCCACTGTGCTGACGCCCGCCGACCTGGGAAAGCTGTTCCCGGCTAGTGTTTACTACGCCGGTCAGAGTGCGCCGGCACAATTGCGCAACTCCGGCGGCGTCAAGTTTACCGACGGTCATTATGTACTCGCCAGCCTGGTCGACACCAGCGGCTACTCCACGGGGGTTGCTGCAAGATATCAGGGATACCTGATCGCCGAAGTCCCGGTTAAATTCGAAGGCAAAACGCTGGCCGCCGGTGCTTATGGCTTCGCGTTTCTCGACGGCGGCAGGTTTCTGGTCACCGATCTGGGCGGTCACGATGTTCTCACCGCGCACTCGGCTTCTGACACTGCCATGTCCCGGCCTCGTCCCTTGCAGGTGACTGCGGATCCTGCCGGCGGCTTTCGTCTTTATTCCGGCCGCAGCTACGTACACTTCAACCGGTAGGGCGCATGGCTCGGGATCTGCGCCAGCCGGATCTTCGCAACCGGCGTTGTTGGCCGGCTGCGCGGCGGCACATCCCGGCGCTCGCCGGCATTTCAGTTTTGCTTCTCGGCGCAATTGCTGCGCGGGCCCTTCAGCCTTCCACGCCGCTCGCCGGTTATGCCCGGCAGGCCTGGGCCATGGAGAGCGGTTTGCCGCAAAACTCCGTGCAGGCGCTGGTGCAAACCCGCGATGGATTTCTATGGCTTGGAACCGAAGCCGGGCTGGCGCGCTTCGACGGCAGCGGTTTTCAGATCTTCGACCGCAGCTCTCATCCCGCCCTGCCTGGCAACGACGTGCGTTGCCTCTTCGAGACGCGCGACGGCGCCCTCTGGATTGGCACCAGCGATGGTCTGGCGCGATGGAAAAACGGCGACGTGACGGCGTTCACCACGCACAACGGCTTGCCGGGAAACGGAATCCGCGCGCTGGCCGAGACCGCCGGCGGCGTGCTTTGGGCGTCGACCGATTTGGGTGTGGCCCGGCGCGATGGCGATCGCTTTGTCACGGTCAACGATGTCGATGCGTTTCCTCACAGCGGGTCTATTTCACCGGCGGAGCTTCCCGCAGCCTTGCCATTCGAAGCCAGGTTGCCTGACGGAACTTTAGTCAAAAGCGGCAGGAACCAGGTCGAACTCATTCAGGCAGGGAAGTCGCTGACAACTTCAACTCGGCTCACCGCCGGCAGGGAGCTTCCCGGCAGCCGGATTCAGTCCATCTTTGCCGATCGCGAAGGCTCGCTCTGGGTCGGCACCAACGCGGGGCTGGTGCGGTGGGCCGCGGGCAAACTCGAGCACTTTCCCGTCACCGATCCTCTCGCCGCCGCGTCCATTCTCGCCTTGCTTGAAGATCGTGAAGGCGATCTATGGGTGGGGACTGAAGGCGGCGGGCTCCACATTCTGCGCGATCAGCGTTTTCGCACTCTGGGCGCGCACGAGGGCCTTTCCTCCGATGCCACAACGGCCGTAGTCGAAGACGGCGCGGGGACCCTCTGGATTGGTACGCAACAGGACGGCTTGAACGCCGTGCGCGAGAGCGAGGCAGGAACGGGTGCAAACTCGCGCGCATGGACGGTGCGGAATGGGCTGGCAAGCGATGTAATTCTTTCGCTCGCCTCCGCTGCCAACGGCGATTTGTGGGTGGGCACGCCCGACGGGCTCAACCGCATTCACGCAGGAACAGTGGCCACATTCACCTCCGCCGACGGCTTGCCCGACGATTTCATTCGCTCCTTGCTCGTCGATGCCGACTTGTCCCTCTGGATCGGAACTCGGCGCGGGCTGGCGCACTGGACGGCGAAAAATAGTGCGAATTTGCGCGCAGGGATGCAAACCTTCACCCAGGCCAGCGGATTGGGCAGCGACCTGGTGGGCGCCATGGCGCGCGACGCGCGCGGTGACCTCTGGGTTGCTACGCTGGCAGGATTGTCGCGCCTGCGCGGCGGCAAATTCGACAACTTTACCACTCTCAATGGCCTCTCCAGCAATGTGGTCACCGCGCTTTTGCCGCGCCATGATGGCTCCCTGTTGGTCGGCACCCAGGATCACGGCTGGGAGGTGTGGGACGGCCGCAGATTCTCAGCGCCGTCGCCGAGCGGGCTGGATCAAGCAACTATTCATGCCATTCTCGACGATGGCGGCGGCCATCTGTGGTTCGCCACCAGCGATGGCATTGCTCGCTGCGACTTGAGCGGCCCGGGCGCGACCGGCTTCGGCCTGCCGTGCACACGCGGCATGGAATTCGGCGTTGCCGATGGGCTGCGCAGCCGCGAGACCGCCACCAATAGTCATCCTTCGGCCTGGCGATCGCGCGACGGAAGGTTGTGGTTCGCTACACCCAAAGGGCTGGTTGAAGTGGATCCGGCGCGATTTCTGATCAACACTCTTCCCCCGCCGGTAGCGCTCGAGCGATTCACCGTGGACGATGTCGACCAGCCGCTGCACGCGACCGACTCGCCGGTAAAAATTGCCGCCGGCCACGTGCACTTTGAATTCGACTACGCGGGATTGAGCTTCGTCGCGCCCCAGAAGGTGCGCTACCGTTACATGCTTGAGGGTTTCGATCGCGGCTGGACCGATGCCGGCGCGCGCCGCGCTGCCTACTACACCAATATTCCGCCGGGACCTTATACATTCCGCGTGCAGGCGGCCAACAACGACGGCGTCTGGAATACGGCCGGCGCAGCTCTGGCATTTGATTTGCGGCCGCATTTTTATCAGACCCTTTGGTTTTACGCGCTTCTGCTTGCGGCCATCGCAGCCACGCTGGTACTAACCGTCAGGCGGCGCCTGCGCGTGGCAAAGCACGAGTTCGCGGCCGTGCTGCGCGAGCGCAGCCGCATTGCACGCGAAATTCATGACACGCTGGCGCAGGGCTACGCGGGCATCTCGGTGCAACTCGAAGTTTTGGCAGGACTGCTGCGGCGTCGCAATATAGATGATGCGGTAAAACAGTTGGATCAGACCCGCGAGGTCGTGCGCGAGGGATTGGCCGAAGCCCGGCAATCCATCTGGTCGCTGCGTACGCAGGATGCGGCAGAAACCACGCTGCCGGCGCGGCTGCAGCGCATGGTTGAAGCGGCTGGCAGCGGCACGCTCGCCGCCAGGTTTGAGCTGTTTGGGGCCTACCGGGCGCTGCCTACCGAAATGGAGCGCGAATTGCTGCGTGTAGCCCGGGAAGCGATGCATAATGTGAACAAGCACGCAGAGGCAAAACAATTGTTTGTTCGGCTGGAATATGGCACAGAGGCGATTGCGCTTGAAGTGCGCGATGACGGACGCGGCGGTGCAGTCACTTCCGCTGGCGGTGCCGCGCCTGGCCATTTTGGCCTGACCGGCATGAGAGAGCGCGCGGCCGCGATTGGCGGAACATTGGAAGTGGCAAGTGAGCCTGGCGCGGGAACTACCGTGCGGCTGCGCGTGCCGGCCCCCATCCCGTTGCGCGTGCAACCCGGAGAGCAAAGATGACGACACAATCTATTCGCGTTCTGGTGGTGGAGGACCACAACGTGGTTCGCCAGGGGCTGGTGGCTCTGCTTAAAGCAGTGGATGGGCTCGAAGTCGTGGGCGAGGCCACTGACGGCGTCGAGGCTATTGCGCAATTTCGCGAGCATCGGCCGGCCATCACGCTCATTGATCTCCGCTTGCCCAGAATGAGCGGAGTCGAAGTCATCGAGCGCCTGCGTATGGAGGAGCCCAAGGCGCGCTTTATCGTGCTCACAACCTACGACGGCGACGAAGATATTTATCGCGCTCTGAAAGCCGGCGCCAAGGCATATCTGCTCAAGGGCATGACCACCGAGGAACTGGTTGCGGCCATCCGTGCCGTCCACGAAGGCAAATCGCATATTCCGCCGGCCATTGCCGAAAGGCTGGCCGAGCGCGTGGGCACTGAAGATCTTACCCAGCGCGAGCTCGACGTACTTGAGCAGATCGTGAACGGCAAAAGCAACAAAGAGATCGGGACCGAGCTCGACATCTCTGAGGCCACCGTGAAAACTCATATCAATAGTTTGCTCAGCAAGCTGGGCGTAAGCGATCGCACTCAGGCTGCCACCGCGGCCATCCGGCGCGGAATCGTCCCTTTCGAATCCTTAAGAAAGCAGAAGCCATGATGACGAAGGCAGCCAAAGGCGCAGCTTTGTGCGCCATCCTTCTGGCCTCCTGGCCGGCGGTAGCGCAAAAATCCGCCTGGCGGCAGGCTACCGATGCCGAGCTGCAGTCGGTGTTGCCCTCGCGGGCCCAGGTTGAAAACGAGCGCATCGAGACCGAGATGCGGACAGCGTCGGGAATTGTAAATGGCCGCGGGCAGTTTATCGCCGGCGTGGTTCTGCTCACCGCAGGCTACTCGGCCGATGGCAAATATTCGCACTACCTCATCGTGCAGGTGCCGGTGCGCATGGGCGGAATTCTGCTCCAGCCTGGCGACTACGCCTTCGGATGGATTCGCGCAGGAGCCGAGGACACACTCAGCGTTCACTTCCACGTGGCCGCGACAGGCAAGCTGGTGGGAACCGCAGATGCGCATCGCATTGCCGGCTCCAGCCGTGTCGAAAGCCTGCACATCTGGCCACCCGATGAAAAAGCCATTCTGCAGATCGGCCGCTTCGGCATTCCCTATGAACTGAATAGGTAGGCTCTGGTTCAGGACTTCCTTCACCGCGCGGCAACAAGACATAATTAGACAACTTCCTTGGTCGGCCCGATAGCGGGCCTTCCCGCCGGTCCAGATGCAGAGCCGAAAACCACATGAGAAACTCCGAGCAAACGGCGGTCATCATCGGCGCTGGACCAGCAGGATTGACGGCGGCGCTTGAGCTCTGCCGCAAATCGTCCATTCGTCCCATCGTGCTTGAGGGCAGCCAGCGCATCGGCGGCATTTCCTGCACCGTTCGCCACAACGGGAATCGCATCGATATCGGCGGTCATCGTTTCTTTTCCAAATCTGACCGCGTCATGGACTGGTGGACTGACATCATGCCCATCGACTCCGTTGGCCATGACGGCCATTCTGCCCGCATTTCCTATCAGAATCAGCAGCGCCTCGTGGTTCGCATCGACAAGAGTCAGAACCGCCCGCTCGGCGATCCCGACTGTGTCATGCTGGTGCGTCCGCGCAAAAGCCGCATTTATTTCTTGCGCTCTTTCTTCGATTACCCGCTTTCTTTTTCACCGGGCACGCTGCGCAAGCTGGGTCTCTGGCGCACGCTGCGCATTCTCGCCGGTTACCTGCGTGCACAGCTTCGCCCGCGAGTTCCCGAAAAGTCGCTGCAGGATTTTCTGATCAACCGGTTCGGTTATCAACTCTACCTCACGTTTTTCAAAAGCTATACCGAGAAGGTGTGGGGCGCGCCGTGCGAAGAGATTTCCGCCGCATGGGGAGCCCAGCGCATCAAGGGACTGTCTCTCACCAAGGCCGCGGCGCATTTCTTGCGCAAGATGCTCAGCCCGAAAAGCGGCGCCGGCGATATCCGCCAGAAGGGCTCTGAAACCTCTCTCATCGAGCAGTTTCTGTATCCCAAGCTCGGCCCCGGCCAGTTGTGGGAGCGGGTTGCCAAACTCATCGAGGAAAAAGGCGGCGAAGTCCGGCTGGGCTGGAAGGTCACCGGCATTCAGGTGGAAACCGGGAGCGATGGCAGTGAGCGCGTGACTTCGGTCCAGGCACGCAATCCCAAAGGCGCACTGGTTACCATCCCCGGCGACTATTTCTTCTCCACCATGCCGGTTCGCGAATTGCTCCACGCCGTCGATGTTCCCGTACCCGCCGAAATTCGCGCCATCTCCGATGGCCTCCAGTATCGCGATTTCATCACCGTCGGACTCCTCGTCGATCGCCTCCTCATCACCGAACCGGACGGCTCGCCCATTCAGGACACCTGGATCTACATCCAGGAACCGGATGTGCTCGTGGGCCGCCTGCAGATCTTCAATAACTGGAGCCCGTATATGGTCGCCGATCCTTCCAAGGTCTGGATCGGCCTTGAATATTTCTGCTACGACAGCGACGCGCTATGGAAGATGCCTGATCAGGACATCGTCAAATTCGCCATCAACGAAGTTGCATCCATCGGCATCCTCAAGGCAGACGAAGTGCGCGATTCGTGCGTGTTGCGCGTACCAAAAACCTACCCCGCCTACTTCTGCACCTACGAGCGCTTCGACGAGATCGTGCGCTACATGGATCGCTTCCAGAATCTGTTCCTGGTGGGCCGCAATGGCATGCACAAGTACAACAACCAGGACCACTCCATGCTCACTGCCATGATGGCCGTTGAGAACATCCTCGCCGGCGTCACCAGCAAGGAAAATCTGTGGAGCGTCAATACCGAGCAGGAGTATCACGAGCAGAAGGAGGAAACGTCGCAAGCGCCGGCTGCCGCCGCCATCGGCCAGTCTCAATCCGGCCGCAGGAGGGCGTTCGCGCCGCTCGTCTCCGCTCATTCAGCCGCCAAGGTCTGCCGGTTACCTCGCTGAAAGCGTAACTCCCGCTCCGCCGCTCCGCTTGCCGCCGCGTTTGAATTTCACATATAAATAGAGAAGAGCCACTCGGAATCTCAGATATCTTTTTGAGACTCGCCGGTCTTTTTCTCCCTCAGGCGAGCCTCACGGGAAGTGTGTATCCTAGCCTTTGTCGCCGATACTGGCGCAGGTTATCGAAGAGGCCCACGCATGAAACAAGGAAAGTCCGTTATCGCCAAGCCCTTGACCACCAACAAACACCTCATCCGCTGGGTCGAGAAAATGGCCGACTTGACGCAGCCCGCCCGCATCCACTGGGTCGACGGCAGCCGGCAGGAATACGACTGGCTTTGCGATGAGCTGGTTGCCGCGGGCACCTTCATCCGTCTCGACCAGCAGAAATGGCCGGGATGCTTCTACGCGCGCAGCGATCCGCGCGATGTGGCCCGCGTTGAAGATCGCACCTTCATCTGCTCTTATGCCAAAGACACCGCCGGCCCCACCAACAATTGGGTCGATCCCTACGAGATGCGGCGCAAGCTCAAGGAGCTGTTCAAGGGCTCCATGCGCGGCCGAACCATGTATGTGCTGGCTTTCAGCATGGGTCCCGTGGGCTCGCCCATGGCGCGCGTCGGCGTCCAGTTGACTGACTCGCCCTACGTGGTCGTCAACATGCGCATCATGACCCGCATCGGCCTGCCCGTGCTGGCCGAAATCGACCGCGACGTAGTGCGCGTCGTGCCTTGCATGCACTCCGTGGGCATGCCCCTCGTCAACGGACAAAAAGACGTGCCCTGGCCCTGCAACGACGAGAAGTACATTGTGCATTTCCCTGAGACGCGCGAAATCTGGAGCTACGGTTCCGGCTACGGCGGCAATGCCCTGCTGGGCAAGAAATGCTTCGCCCTGCGCATTGCCTCCAACATCGCGCGCGACGAAGGCTGGATGGCCGAGCACATGCTCATCGTGGGTGTGGAGTCGCCGCAGGGCGAGAAAACCTACGTGGCCGCGGCATTTCCCTCGGCCTGCGGGAAAACCAATCTGGCCATGATGCTGCCGCCCGAGGCGCTGGCCGGCTGGAAAGTCACCACCGTCGGCGACGACATTGCCTGGATCAAGCCCGACGCCAACGGCCGCCTGCGCGCGATGAATCCCGAGGCCGGCTTTTTTGGCGTGGCTGTCGGCACCAGCGAAGAAACCAATCCCAATGCCATGGCCACGCTCCGGCGCAACACAATTTTTACCAACGTGGCGCTCACCCTGCGCAACGGCGTCCCCGAGGGTGTGTGGTGGGAGGGCATGACCGACCAGCCGCCGGCCGAGGCCGGCCTCTCCATTGAAGACTGGCGCGGCCAGCCGTGGACGCCCCAGATCGCCGCCAAAACCGGGGCCAAGGCCTCGCATCCCAACGGCCGCTTTACCGCGCCCGCCGCGCAGTGTCCCTCCATTGACCCCGCGTGGGAAGATCCCGATGGCGTTCCCATCGCCGGCTTCGTCTTTGGCGGGCGCCGTTCCACCACCATCCCCCTCGTCTATCAGGCCTTCAACTGGAGCGCGGGCGTCTACGTGGGCGCGACCATGGGCTCTGAAACCACCGCGGCAGCAGCAGGCGCGCTGGGCATGGTGCGCCGCGATCCCATGGCCATGCTGCCTTTCTGCGGCTATCACATGGGCGACTACTTCCGTCACTGGATCAGGATGCAGCGCACTCTCAGCTCCACCCCGCGCATCTTTCACGTCAACTGGTTCCGCAAGGGCGAAGACGGCGAGTTCCTGTGGCCTGGGTTCCGCGAAAACATGCGCGTCCTCAAGTGGATCGTCGACCGCCTTCACGGGCGCGCCCAGGGCAAAGAAACCGCCATCGGCTGGATCCCTTACTACGAAGACATGGATTGGGAGGGCCTCGACATCTCGCCTCAGCACTTCGACAAAATGCAGGAAGTCGATCGCAGCGCCTGGCGTAAGGAACTCATCGGCCACGAAGAGCTCTTTATCGACCTGCACGATCACCTGCCCCCCGAGATGATCTATGAGCGCGAGCTCCTCATCTGCCGCCTCTGATGTATCCCACGCTCTCGTTGCCCCATCCTTACAGCGCCTTTTGCTGCAAGGGTGGGACCGCGAAAAACTAAGATCCAACCCTCCGCTCCACCACCGGCCAGAACCCAAGCTGCCCCCAGAAATCAACCACCAACGCCACAGTCTCTTCGTCCGTCATCGGCCCCGCGCGCAGCACCAGGTCGCACTCCACGCCGCCGGTCAACGCCTCCGGCGAAGCGGCAATGGCCATGCACTTCTCGGGACGGTTTGTGCAGCCGGCCAAGTCGGCGATCGACAAACTCGTCGGCGTAGCAATCACCGTGCGCGGCGGCGCCATGCGATCCACCAGCCAAAGAATCTCAAGCTTCGATTCCAGCTCGTCGGGCACGCAGTCAATCACTAGGTCGGCCTCGCGGACCGCATCCTCAATGCTGGAAACGAAAATCACCGCCGGCAACGACCGCGCATTCAACTGCTGCCGAATCGATTCGCGGGCATGATGCAAGTTGCCCGGCATCACGTCCTCAAGCAACACGCGATAGCCGGCGCGGGCCGCTCCGATTGCCAGCCATCGGCCCAGGGGCCCGGCTCCAATGATGGCTACCGTGGTCACTCGCCAGGCTCGCAAAACGCCGCTTTGGCCTTACTTGGCGTTCAGCGCCTCCACCACGTCTTCGGCGCTTGGGCGCGCCCCCTGCAGATGTTCGGCCACTTTTGCGCGTTCTTCGGCGGGGAGCGTGGGGACCGCCGCCAGCACCCGGCGCAAGGTTACGGCGACGTCGTCAATGTAGTTCATCAGGCGGATGGCTTCTCCCGAGAGCGGCATGATTCTCCTCAATCTGAAAAATTCTTCTCTCCATATTGTAGGGCTTTTCACACAGCAGAACGGGTCCCGCCGGCAGTGCACCGCTGGAGGCCTCTGCGCAGTTACCAGCGCTCGCACCGGCCTTTATGCCTCGTGGCCCGCAACAGGGGTACAATGCCTTGGCACTGGATTATTAACTAACGAAAGGAACTCATCATGACCAGGAGAGATTTGATGGCCGCGCTGGCGGTTCTCGGCCCTGCTTTGGCTCCGAAGAGCTTCGCCCAAATGACCACCGCCTCGCCCAAAAGCCCTAATCTTCCTTTTATCGCGGAGCAGAACGCCAAGCAGATCATGCTCTTGATGGACACCGACAAGGACGGCAGAATTTCCAAGAAGGAATGGATGAACTTCATGTCCAAAGAGTTCGATCGCCTCGATACCAACCATGACGGCTACATCGATCAGAAGGACCTGCTGGCAACGCAGTTGTATGTCGAGCAGCACGTCAGCCCCGAGGTGCAGGGCAAGTAGGCCGGCTCACTCAAAAATCGTGGTGATGGTCGATCAGAGTGGGCACCACAAAATCTTGAGGTGCGGGTTCAGCGGTCGAGCCTCCGCCGCCCGATTGCTCCGCCTGCGCGCGCACCCGGGCCACGGTCATCCAGTTGTCCTTGAACGGCCGGTCGGCGATCCAGGGCGGCAGAGGCATCGATAAATATCGGCTCAGGGCCAGCGCGTATCCCTCGTAGAGAAAGCGCATCTCGCGCAGACGCTCGCTTGAGAACTCGTCGCGGCACACGTTCACACCGCTCTGGCAAAGCAGATCAAAGAGCTTTTGATAACGCTCCGGCGGCAGGCGATCGGCCGCGCCGCTCTCCGGACCCAAACCGAAGATCTGCGCCAGATCCACCAGCGCGTGCCGCGCCATGGCAAAGGTGAGCTGCGCCTGCCGTGCCGGCTGATTGCGAATGCCCGAGATGAGTAGCGCCGAAGTGTCCAGGATGGCGGTCAGCGCGCCCAGCCAGCTTTGATTGGCGTGTTGCGAGCGAAAGTAGCAAAGCAGCGGATAGGAAATATGGCTTTCCAGCAGCTCGGCCGACCAGCGCTCCCATTCTGTCAGCAGAAGAGAAAGCGCCTCATCGCCTCCCGGGTAGGAGTGGCGGCGCAGCAGTTCGGCCGCCGTCGGCGGCGAGCCGGCGCGGGCGTCGAGAAGCGAAATGCTCACCTCGCGGCGCGAAAAAGCGCTGTAGAGAACTGGAAAGTAGCCCATCACCACGGCCAGCAGGCCGAGGCCCGACCCGGATTCCAGAATCACCAGGGCGCGGGCCAGTGAGTCCTGCGGCGTCACGTCGCCCAGGCCGAGCGTGAAGATCGTGGTCCCACTGACATAAAGGTCCGAAGTGAAGCCCCTTCGGTGCGCCGCGTCGGTAAATGGGCTGCCGGCTGCATAAAACAGCAAGGCAAAGCCGAAAAGCATGGTTCCCGCCCAGATGGCAAGCAGCGCAACCAGTGAGAGCGGGCCGTAAAAGCTGAGGGCGGTTTCGCGCTTGCGCGCGTTGTGGAAGCGGCGCGTGAACCACAGCCAGGGCCGCCAGCTGGTAATAAAGAAAAGCTTGGTGATCCGAAACCGGCCCACCGCGCGCCGCGGCAAAATGATCGTTTGGAAGGCGTCAAGCAGCGTGAAGAAGAGGCACATGATGCCGGCGATGAGGGCGAATACGTGCATCAGGCCTCCGTTGCGCGCCTCCGCGCGCCCGCGCGGGGAAGTCGCAGCCGTTCCTCACATTGTAGCCGGGCAGAACGCCCACCGAATCGCGGGCCGGGATCGAAGGAATCGCTCGCCAAGGGACCGCAGCCATGCAGTCGGTCAGGATTTTTCCGGGCTGGCCGATTGCGCCGGCTCTGAAGAATTCGATTCGCTGAGGCCCTCATCCGATCGGGGTTTTGTCAATACTTCCAGCGCTTCCTTCAGCTCGCGCGGGCTGCGCAAGGTGTCTACGAATCCGACTGCGATGGCTACCGCGCCGCCGTAGGCCACCACATGGGCTACAAGAGCGATTGGCCAGCCGATGTGATTGAGAATGAACGCTCCCACCCACTGTACGCACCAAACCAGCCCGGAAACGGGAGCGGGCGACAGAACGAACAGCGTCAGCGAAAGCAGCACAGCCATGGGATGCTGCGTTCCCAACATCCAGCGGGAAAGCATAACCCAGAGCGCGAGCCAAAGTATCGCGCATGCTGCGAACATCCCCGTGGCCCAAAGCCCATGATCCCAGATCGCAGCGGCCATTTCGCCAAATGCGTGCGGTGTTCCCCTTATGGTGGCTCCGGTCGGGAAACCGCCTGTCACCAGCGGCCTGGGCTTATGGCCGATCGGTATTCCGTTGACAATGATCCAGTCGTTGGGGCCGAACTGCCTCAAGTGACAAACAAAAGTCCAGCTGCAGTCGTAGTCGTTGATCGCGCTGGCGTAAACGCCGTAAAGCGCAGCCGGATTCACCTTCTCCAGGGCGGCGGACTGCCTGGCAACCTGCTGTTGCATTTTCTGCGTGTACGACTCGAAGCTGGCTCTCACCGCGCCGGTCCGAACGTCATGAATGAAATCGAACGTGGTCTTGGCAAAATCCCCAAAATAAAACAACGGGGTGAAAATGAGGAACAGGCCGGCAGAACGCCTGAAAGTGTGGCGGACTCGGGACACAGGCGCCTTTTCATCAAGTCTGTGGGCCATCACCTGCTCTTTGAATCCCAGCGCTGACCGGGCGAGCCGCATCTGCCGGCCAGGAATTTCGCTTGAGTGTAGCAGGGGGATCCGGTATGCGGCCTGGAAATTCGCACCTCCGCTTCAATCGCGGATCTGCCTTCCGCAGAACCAGCAAAATGAACACACCTCTTCATCTACCGCGAACTGTCAAAACTCGAACTGTCTCACCTACAGGGTTCACGTCAGTCGCCGTCAACCCCTCCACCACCCTTTCCCGCCCCATCTCTCTCATTCAAAAGCAGATAAGAATTTCCCAAACTTTGCAGATTATTTCCAGCAAGTCTCTAGACTTAAAACAGAATCAAAAAAAAGACTTCAGGATGGGCGGCCTGTGCGGGGCGCGGCAGCGAAAAACTGCCGTTCAGAGATTGCCGTTGGCGACCGGCTTTCTCCGGGCCGCCCGCTTTTTTGGGCCGAAAACCTGCCCCTAAGGCTGTTTTCCACCCCTAACTGATGTTTTTCGACCACTTTACGAAATAACCCGTTTGCTTTGAGCGGGCTGGAGAAAATGATCAAAGATCAAGCCGTTGCAAACAAATCACTTAACCCCAAAAAGGGTGGGGGGGTGGGAGTAACTGAAAAGATATACCGGGGCCCCCGGGCGAGCGGTCTTTGCTCGCTGGGGTGGCTCGCTCCGTGGCGCACTTTGGCGCGACCCCGGCGCACCTTGGCGCTCACACTCCTCTCTTATCGCTTGCTAGAGTGCGTTCCAGGAGGGGCGAGATATGCGGATCGGCATCGGCGAAATGCGGAAGGCATGGATGGTGGTATGCGCGGCAATGGTCTTCACCACTGGGTGCGGCCCGACGGGCGCCGGAGGCGCCAGCATAACCGGCCCCGGCGGCGGCAGCGTCAGCAGCCCGCAGCCGGTCGGCCAGACCAACGGCGGAAGACCGGGCCCGGCTACCTACGTCAACCCGGCCCCGGTCAGCAACCAGAGAACCACCTACACCGTGCCCGATCCTTCGTTCAACAACATGCCGGCGACGGTGCAGACCATCCCCGCCGGATGGCAGGCCCAGGGCATCATCATGACCCCGGCATGCACCTCGTTGCCCTACGCGGCGTTCCGCGCCTATTCGCCCGATGGGCTCATGCAGATGCGCTTCGAACCGGTGTTTGGATGGCTGTGGATGCCGAACTTCAAGGGCGCCAATAAAACCGGCTGCATTCCCGTTACGCAGCAGATGACCGCCGCGCAGTTTCTCCAGTACTACGTCAACACCATTCCCGGCGGAGTGCACGTGGTCGGCGCCATGCCCGTACCCCCGGCCTACCAGCAGCAGTGGCAAAGCTTCGCCCAGCAGCTCAATGCCACCTACAGCAGGGCAGCGGGGAACCTGAGCCAGACCGTCACCGCCGACACCGCGGCGCTGCGCATTGAGACCATCGACGGCTCGTATGTGATCGAAGAGCGCCTGCGCACCGTAGTGGTCTGCTATCTCAACAATAATCCCGGCATCATGTATGGCGGCAAGTGCTTTGCGCGTCTCGACGAACTCACCGCGCCCGAAGGCAGGCTCGATGCGCTCATCTCCGTCGTCGACGGCGCCAACATGCCGGGCGGCGTGCCCACGCCCCAGTGGGAGCAGGCGGTGCTCGCTCGCCAGCGCCAGCAGGCCCAGGCGCAAATGGCCATGCTCATGCGCGTGCAACAAGCCGAAGCGCAGGCTTTGAACTCCGAGTTCCAGCAGTTCAGCCAGATGATGAACGCCAACCACGCCGCCGCCATGCAGCAGCAGGAATCGCAGTTCGAGAGCGCCATGAACAACGCCAACGCCGAGATGAACGCCCAGACCACCGCGGCTTCCGACTGGGTCGACTACGCGCTCGACCAGCAAACCGTCGCCGGACCCGGCGGCACCGTCAACGTCTCCAGCGCCTACACGCAGACCTGGACCAACGGCGTGGGCCAGTATTACCAGACCAACGATCCCAACGTGAATCCCAACGGCGTCCTGGGCGGCACCTGGACACCTATGACGCGCGTGCACGGCAACGGCCAGCCCATGTGAGATGCAAAGCAGACTCAACGTAACGCCGGACTCTCGTCCGGGGCGGCAGATGAACGTAGCGCCGGACTCCAGTCCGGCTGTCATGCGGGTCTCCAGACCCGCACCCCTCCGCGCAGCAAAGTGAGGCAACAAGTATGGGCTGGATCATTCGTCTTCTGCTGGTGCTCTTCACGGGTGTCCAGGGCTACGAGCAATCGAAGCGGGAAGGAACCTGGAGCTGGTCGAAGTTCGCCTTTGCCCTCGGATTCGCTGCCGTGGCAGGCGCGCTGGTGAGCGTTCCCTGGATCTTCATGAACACTCCCGCATTCGTACCCGTTCTAGTCGCTGCCTGGGTCCTGTTTGCCGCGCTTTTCGTCTGGTTCATCATCGTCTGCCGCCGTTGGAAGCTGCCCGACGGCCGCACCTCTCTTGAAGCCGACCGCGCCGCCCGCCGCCAGAACCCATGAGCCAGTCTCGGCTCGTTCCAATGTCTAACTCCGCTAACTGCGCTAACACCGCTTTCTCCGCTCCCTCGCTCCCTTGCCCCTTGGTCCCTCGGTCCCTGCCTCACGGGTACTGCTCGATCGCAACGCTCACCGTCGAGGTGTTGCCTGATGCGGCAACTCCAACCAGGTTCGTTTCCACGCCAGGCAGCGACGCGGGCATGAAGGTGACTGACCCGTCGACAGCGGAGGTTGCCGTTGAGGATTGTGTGGCCAGCAGTGCGCCCTGTCCGCACGCCTCGTGCGCATTGCACGGCGGCGACCACGCGTAAAGCGCCTGGTAAAGCGCAACCGTGCCGCCGGCCATGGGATTGCCGTCCATATCGAGCAGGCGCAGCGCAATCTGGCTGGGCGTCGCTGAGGATGCCAGGCTCTGGCTCGTGCCCGCGATCGCCTCGAGCGCGGCATACTCAGGCCGTGCACCGTAGGCGGAAAAGACCGCGCACTGGCTGGTTCCATTCAAGCACGCGTCGATGGTGGCCGTCTGGCCTTCGGTCAGCGGCCCCACGGTTAGCGCTTCCGTGGCCATGCCCTCGGAATCGGTGATCGCCGTCGTTGTCCCTTGCGCCACAATGCCGCTGCTCGCCGCGCTTTGCCATGCCACCGATTGTCCGACCACAGGAACACCGTTCTTCAGCACCAGCGCCTGAACCGTCCAGGTGAACGTGGCCCCGGCAGCAAGCGAAAGCTGCGGCGTGAGCGCCGAGATCACAGGCGATGTTCCGCCGGCGAACTGCGCCTGCAGGCTGGAGCCGTTGGTGAGCGAAGCAGTGATGATTGACCAGGTGCCGTCGACTGCAGTTACGTTCATGGTGGCGCGTCCATCGCCAATCGCCGTCACCGGGCACGACGGCAGAGCGCAGGCCAGCGTAGCCGTGCCGCTTGTTACCGTATAGATCACTGTCACTCCGCCCGCCGGCGCCAGGTTAGAGCCCAGCGCGGTCACGGTGAAGGGAATCGGCACGCCAATCGGCACGGTGTTCGAAGGCGCTGTCACCAGGTTCAGCGCGTCGCCATTGCCTGAGTCGTAGCTGATGCCGCCGGGAATCACCGCCATGTCGTTAAATGCGGGCTGGTCGTACACGGCGACATCCACTGAGCCGGTCACACCCTCTGCCGCTGCAGGAGCCATGGCCGTAATCTGGTTGGGCGTGATGCTGGTGACCACGGCCGGCTGCCCGCCCACCGTCACTGTATCCCCCATCCGGAAACCCATGCCCTGAACGGTGATGGCCCCACCGGAAGCCGGCAGCCGCGGCGGCGAAAGCGTGTCGGCATAGAGCACCCAGCCGTTGTAAGCGTAGTCGGGGCGTCCGTCGCCGCGCAGGTCGGCAATGCCCAGCCGCACAATATCGTCGCCGCTGGTCGCCACCTGCAGCCAGGTTTCGCCGGTTGCATCGCCATTCAACCCCGGCGCCGCTCCCACCGCGGTTGCGCCCACCGGATCGAACCCATCCCACAGACCGATGGAGGGCAGCGCCTTGGAATTCGTCGGCGCGCCGGTTTCGTCCGTAGCCTGCGTGACGGCAGTAAAGATGCGGTTGCCGCGCACCGGGAATGTGAACCAGTCGCTCTGTCCTACCTGGCTCAGACGGCCCACCCAAAAGCCGCCCGCCGGCATCGGGCGCGGCTGGGCTTGCGAACCGATGGCGTCGGAATAGCCGCCCACCGCCGAGTCGGCCGCGGTCACCGTCAGTGTTTGCGCGCTGCCCGCCGCAAGATTGGGCACCGAGATCGCATTCAGCGTGCCCGAAGGCGCAACCTGCCCCTGGTTGTACGGGCCCACTGAGTTTTCCAGAATATAGAGCGGATCGATGGCCTCGAAGGTCACTTGATAACTGGCCGTGGTCGCGCCCGGCGGCAGTGGAATGCCGCTCAGATCGAAATAGCCCTGCATCGCCGCGTCGTTCGAGCCCCACATCGTCAGCGGGTTGCCGTTGGCGTCATCCCAACCCGTAATCGCGTTGCCGTGATTGCCGTTGAAATACGCGCCCGTCACCGCGGTCACCGTATATTGATACAGCGGATTGCCGTTGGCATCGAGCGGCCGCGCCACCACGTTCACACCCTGCATCCCGTAGCCCGTTCTAAAGCTCACCGTGCCCCGAATTGAGACTGTGTTGGCCGTGGTGAGCTGCTTGCCCGGAAAACTAGCGAGATTGGCTGCGGTAATGGGATAGATGCGGTTCATCGCGGCAATATCGTCGTAACTCAGAACCGCCGGATTGGGAATGCAGTTGCCGCCCGCGGCGCCGCAAGCCCCGCTCATCGGTTGCATCACCGGCCACGCTTGCGCCTCGCTGGGATCGTTGCCGGTCAGCGCGCCGGGATTCACCTGTGAGAAATCCAGGCCCAGGATGCGGCCAAAGGCTCGCTCCAGCTCGAAGCTCATCATCTCCAGCATTTCGGCGTTGGTGGCGCACAGACCGTTGAGCAGGATCACGCCGTGGGCAATGGTCGCGTCAGGGTTGATGTTGTCCAGCCACATGTAAACGCCATTGTTCTGGCAGGCGTCGGGCTGGCTCGTGTTGGCCCCGAAGATCGCGTTGATCACCGAGCCGTCGGCGTCGTAGATCACGGCCAGCGGATAGTTGGTGGCCGAGGGCGTCACGTCGGCCGGCGCCGTAATCTGCCCTGACGAGTTCACCTGGATGTTCGATCCGTTCACGTCCTCGTTCAGCGAACCCACGTCGGTCAGAGTCACGCCCGCCGTGGAAACCGCGCTCCACAGCGCCACGGCAGCATCCACCATCGCCGTCGCCTGCTGGTTGGTGACGGTGCTCGAGAGCGGACCCTGATCGACGGAATAGTTCAACTGCCCGCCGGACCAATGAATGGGCTCACCCAGTACGGCAGGATTGAAGTAACTCGTTCCGGCAATGTACTTTGGTCCGCCCGCATGGAGCGCCGTGGCAGCGGCCAGCAGAACCGCGCCGCAAAGAGCGCCGATGCCAAACTTTCCGAATGAGTATCGGCGCGGAGCGGCCGCCGAGTGCTTGGCGCGCGGCCAAGCTACACAAAGAACGATGGGCACGAGATCCCCCAGACGGGCGTATGAGAGGCATCCAACATTCCAAGGAGATTTCGCGATTCTTCGAAATTTCTAATACTGCCTCGTCCGAGCGCCGCCGCCCTCGGTGAGACTTGCATAATTTATGCAGCTTCCAGAGCCGCCCCGGCTGCCCCGCCCGCTTCATCCCAAGTCCGCCGCCCGCGCTCGATGAGAAAACTCTCAAAATATCCCGTCGAAGATTAGAAAAGACTCATCAATCCGCCCAAACCACCCCCGCCGAGTCGAACCCGACCAGCGCATCATCTCAAATACGACGGCGGAGGACCGCGTTCCAGACGGGCTGTCCGTCCGTCTACAATCAACTCGGGACATCCCATGACAGAGATCCACGATACCGTTATCCTTGGCTCCGGCTGCGCCGGATTGACGGCCGCGCTCTATACCGCGCGCGCCGGCCTCAAACCCCTGGTGCTCGAAGGCCACGAGCCCGGCGGCCAGCTCTCCATCACCACCCTCGTCGAAAACTTTCCCGGCTGGCCCGATGGCATTCAGGGGCCCGAGCTGATTGACAACATGAAGAAGCAGGCCGAGCGCTTCGGCGCCACCCTGCAGCACGCCCACGTGTCCATCGTCGACGCGAGCGCGCACCCCATCCGCCTCGAAAGCTCGATCGGCGAGCTGCACACGCGCACGCTCATCGTGGCTTCGGGCGCCAGCGCGCGCTGGCTGGGGCTGCCCAGCGAGCAGGCGCTCATCGGCCACGGCGTCTCCAGCTGCGCCACCTGCGACGGCTTTTTTTTCCGCGACAAGCCCATCGCCGTAGTGGGCGGCGGTGACTCGGCGATGGAAGAGGCGATCTTCTTGAGCCGGTTCGCATCCAAGATCACGCTGCTGCACCGCCGCGACGCTTTTCGCGCTTCCAAGATCATGCTGGAACGCGCCATGGCCCATCCCAAAATCGAGTTCCGCACCAACGCGGTGGTCGAAGAAGTCCTGGGCGTCGACGACAAAGAAGTGAAGGGGCTGCGCTTGCGCGACGTGAAAAACGGCGAGCAATCCGTGCTCAACGTCAACGGCATGTTTCTCGGCATCGGCCACGTGCCCAATACCAAAATGCTCTCCGGCCAGGTCGATCTCGACGACGAGGGCTACGTGAGGACCACCAACAACGTGTTCACTACGCGCCATGGCGCCATTGTTCCCGGCGTCTTTGCCTGCGGCGACGTCCAGGACCGGCGTTATCGCCAGGCCGTCACCGCCGCCGGCTCGGGCTGCATGGCCGCGCTTGAAGTCGAGAAGTACCTCGAGGAGCGCGGACACTGAACGGCGAGCATCGACGCGAGCCAATCAGAATGTGTGGAATCCAAAGAACGCGGCGGCGACGAGACACAAGGCGGCCACGGCATGATTCCAGCGCAAGTGTGAGCCGAAGTAGTACGTGGCGAAGACGCCGAACACGGTCAGCGTGATGATCTCCTGGATGACTTTGAGCTGCACGGGTGTGAAACGGCCGTAGCCGATGCGGTTGGCCGGCACCTGAAAGCAATACTCAAAGAAGGCGATCGCCCAGCTCACGACGACGACCTTCCAAAGAGGCTGGCTCTCATATTTCAGGTGGCCATACCAGGCGATGGTCATAAAAATGTTTGAGCAAATGAGGAGAACGATGGTCCACATTGTGCCATTGTATTCGGAGCTGCGAACAGAGTGACCACGCTCAAAGAAAATCTCGAACGGCTCGAAGACGCCATCTCCGCGGCTTGCCGCGCGGCAGGTCGCTCGCGCAGCGAGATCGAGTTGATGGCGGTGTCCAAAACCTTTCCGCCCGAAACCATTGCCGAGGCCGCGGCGCTGGGCCTGACGCTTTTTGGCGAGAATCGCGTGCAGGAGTTCGAAGCCAAGGTGGCGCAAGCTGCGCAGCACGGGACCTGGGCACAGCGCGGACAATTGCGCTTCAACTTTATCGGCCACTTGCAGTCGAATAAGGCGGAACGCGCTGCGGAGCTCTTTGACGGCATCGATTCGCTCGACTCGCTGCGCCTGGCCGAACGCCTCAACGAAGCGTCGGCCCGTTATGGAAAGCGCCTCCCGGTGCTCATCGAAGTCAAGCTGAGCCCCGAGGAAACCAAAACGGGATTGACGCCGGAGTCGTCCGAAGCGGCTCAATTGCTTGAGCGCCTCCCCGACCTGCTCGATCTTGAAGTGCGTGGTCTCATGACCATCGCTCCCTGGGGCGCGCCGGAAGAAGTGACGCAGGCCTGCTTTCACAGCCTGCGCGCTTGGCGCGACCGCTGGGCCGTGGCGCATCCGAATTTGAAATTCGATGTGCTCTCGATGGGCATGAGCGGTGACTTTGCTCTCGCTATTGCCGAAGGCGCCACGCGCATCCGCATCGGCACGGCTCTGTTTGGTGCACGCAAACCTGCGGCGGAGCGCGAGTGATGCTGCGCGCCACGCCAGACGGAGTCACGCTCGCCGTGCGCGCGCAACCCGGCGCCAGGCGCACGGCCATCAGTGGAATCTACGGCCAGGCCACGCAAGCGCAGGTCAAAATCGCCGTACAGGCGCCGCCGCTCGAAGGCCGCGCCAACCAGGCCCTCATCGAATTTCTCGCCGCAACATTTGGCTTGCCCAAAAGCGCCGTCGCATTGGTTTCCGGCGAACTGTCGCGGAACAAGGTTTTTCTGCTGCGCGGCATCACGCCGGCCCGGGCAACGGCGGTGCTGGCGCAACAGATCGACGCCTGACTTACTTGTTTGCTGATAGCTGGCGCTTGAGTTCGGCTGCAAAAGCCTGCTTGCGGTCGGCGATGTACGCCTTGTATCCGGCGGGATCGACAAACGCATCCATGGCGCCGCTCTTTGCGCGCGCGTACTTCTCCAACAATCCGAAATACGATCCGTGCGCGCCTAGAAAGATGTCACAGGGCAGCGCCTGCAGGATCTCGAATTCATGTTTGTAGTCGGCGGCAATCTGCGGATAGGCGCGATTCCCAACGAGTTTGTAGCCCGGATTTACGTTGGGGCTGCCCACGATCACCACATGCAAAACACGGCCGTTTTCTACTTCATTCATCGTCCATGTCGTCGTGCCCCTGGTGTGGCCGGCTGTCAGATGCGCCGTCAGCACCGCGCCTCCCAGGCTCACCCCATCGCCGTCGTGCAAAACGCGATCGACGTGCGCGGGCGGGTAGCGCATCGAAGCATCCGCTCCGTACTGAAAGTCCTCCCTGCCTCCTGACTCGACCACCGGCACGTCGCCGGCCATCACGTAATATTTGGCGCCGGTCAGTTGAAGAATGCGCGCGCTGCCCGCGCAATGGTCGATGTGCGCGTGGCTGATCAGCAGAATCTTGATGTCGCTGAAGCGGAAGCCGAGGGACTCGACGCTCTTCTGAATGAGCGGCACTGAAACCTCGAGGCTGGAGTTGATAAGGATGAGCCCATGCGGCGTGGCGATAAGATAGGAGGCCAGATCCTCGCTGCCAACGTAGTAGAGATTGCCGGCAATGCGGAAAGCCGGGAAGGGGCGAGTCCACGCGGTGTTATCGGCTGCAGCAACAGGGAGAGCGGCGGCGATCAAAGCCGAAAGCAACGCGATTCTATGAAACATCACAGGGGCCTCGCGCCGCGCGAGCTGCCTTTTAGCGCTTCAATGGCGCGCTCCAGGTGTACGCCGCGCGAGCCCTTCACCAGCACTACGTCGCCGGCACGCAGATTTTCCACGAGCCAGCGGCCTGCGGCTTCGGCATTGGGCAAAAACAATGACGCCACTCCGCCCACGCAGGCAGCTGCGGCCAGATGCTCGGCGTTGCCCTGCACGCCCACCACCAGGTCGAGTCCCGCCTCGGCAGCCGCGTGGCCGCATTCGCGATGCAGCGCCGGTCCCTGCTCGCCCAACTCCAGCATTTCGCCGGCAACCAGGATGCGCCGCCCCGCAGCGGGTCGCGCGGCAAGCGTGTGAATCATCGAGCGCAGTGCCTCAGGGTTGGAGTTGTAGCTGTCGTTCAGAATCGTGGCGCCCGCAATCTCCATCACCTGCCCGCGCTTGTCTCCCGCCGCGAGCGAGGCGATAGCTGCCACCGCCGCATCGCCATCGACACCCGCCTCCAGGGCCACGGCCAGCCCGGCCATGGCGTTCATGGCGTTGTGCGCTCCCAATAGATACAGGGTGAAGCCGCCCTCGCGCTCACCTGCCTGATAGTTCACGTGCAATCCACCCGTATCTTCGCGTACCGAAATCAGCCGCGGATCGGCGCACGGCCCGCGGCCGAAATACACCACGCGCCCGGGAAAATCGCGGCCGAATTGCGCGGCGTAGGCGTCGTCAGCATTCAGGAAAGCCGCGCCGCTGGCAGGCAACGCTTCAACCAGCTCGAATTTTGCGCGCGCAATGCCCGCCTGCCCATCGGCAAAGTTTTCCATGTGCGCGGTGCCCACGTTGGTGATGACACCCCAGTCGGGCGCAGCAATGCGCGCCAACGCGGCGATCTCGCCCGCGTGGTTCATTCCCATCTCCACTACCGCCATCTCGTGTTCAGGGGTCAGGCGCAGCAGCTGCAGCGGCAGTCCGAAACCGTTGTTCAGGTTGCCCTCTGACTTGAGCACGTTGAACTTTGCGCCCAGCGCGGCAGCCGCGGCTTCCTTGGTAGTAGTCTTGCCCGCCGAGCCGGTAATCGCCACCACGCGCCGGCCCCATTGCCGGCGCACATGCGTAGCCAGCAACTGCAACGCGGCAAGCGGATCTTCCGTGATGAGCAGCGGCCGCGCCAGCACTGAGTCGGGAAGGGAAGAGGCGCGCGCCCGCGACACCACCGCGGCCAAAGCCCCGCGGTCGAGTGCGCCGGCCACAAAGTCATGCCCGTCGTGCCGTTCGCCGCGCACGGCAAAGAACAACTCGCCCGGCCCAATGGTGCGCGAATCGATGGAGTAGCCGGTGGCCACCAGCGCACCCGCATTCGAAATGCTTTCTGGCGCCTCCAGCAATGCGCCCGAGCCCATCGCCGCCTCTGCAAGCGTCAGATTCATTGCTCTTCACCATAGCCCAACTCGCGCAGGATGGAAAGGGCAACCTCGGCATCGTCGAAAGGAATGGTGCGGTCAGCCAGAATCTGCACCTTCTCGTGGCCCTTGCCGGCCACGAGAACCACGTCGCCGGGCTGCGCAGCCTGGATCGCGAGCCGAATGCCGGCCGCGCGATCGACTTCCACGGTGTAGGCGACGCTGGTGGACTGCAATCCCGGTTCGATCTCCGCCAGAATCGCGGCCGGATCTTCCGATCGCGGATTGTCGCTGGTCGCCACCACGTAATCGCTGCCCTCGCCGGCGGCCTGGCCCATCTTGGGGCGCTTGGTGCGGTCGCGATCGCCGCCGCAGCCGAAAAGCGTGATCACGCGCGCGCCCGACGCTGCTGTCATCTCCCGCGCCAGCGCGGTCAAATTGCGCAGTGCGTCGTCGGTATGCGCGTAATCCACAATTACCGTGAACGGCTGGCCCGCAATCACAGGCTGAAAGCGCCCGGGCACGGGCCGCAGCGTGGGAACTGCGGCAGCCAGCCGCGAAAACGACACGCCGCGAGCGTGCGCGGCGGTGAATGCGGCCAGCAGGTTCAGAATGTTCACATCGCCGGCCAGGCGCGAGCTCAGGCAGCCCGAACCGGCCGGCGTTTCAAGCTCGATCACCGCACCGGAAGACGTGAGCACGCGGCTGGCCGCGCGCCAATCGCCTTTGCCGATGCCGTACGTGCGAACCTCCGCGCCCGCGCCGCGCGCCGCTGCTGCCAGCTCGTCACCATGCGGGTCGTTCGCATCGATCACCGCGACACGCGGAGCCGGATAAACCGTGCCGTCAAAAAGCAGGCGCTTGGCGGCAAAGTAGTTCTCCATGGTCTGGTGATAATCCAGGTGGTCGCGCGTGAAATTGGTAAAGACGGCCACGTCAAAGGGAATTCCGGCCATGCGTCCCTGGTCGAGCGCATGGCTTGAGACCTCTGTAACCAGCTCCTCGGCTCCTTGCGAAACTCCCTCGGCCATCAGCTCAAAAAGATCGCGCGATTCGGGCGTAGTGTGGATCGAAGGCCGCGTTTCACCGGCCACGTGATACTCAATGGTGCCGATCAGGATGGTCGAGCGGGCCGCGGCATTCAGCAGCGCCTCGGTCAGGAATGCCGTCGTGGTTTTGCCGTTCGTGCCCGTAATTCCGGTCGCGGCCAGGCGGCGTTCGGGATGGCCGAAGAAAGCGGCCGATGCCTGCGCAAGCGCGCGGCGCCCGTGCTCCACCTCGAGAGCGGGCAGACCGGGTTTGAAGACAGTCAGTTGGTCGAAGGTCTGGGCCGAGTCAGTAATAATGCCCAGCGCGCCCGCCGCGAGAGCCTTTTCCACGTAGCGATTGCCATCGGTCGAGCCGCCCTTCATGGCCACAAACACCGCACCCGGCTTCACGCGGCGCGAGTCGTATTCGATGCCCGTGATCGATTCGTTGCTGGCCGCGGCGGAGCTTCCCGGGGAGCCGACGCCGCTGACTTCCGCGATCAGATCATTCCAGAGCATCTAGTGGTTGATTGTAGACTGCGAAGGGCGGGGACTCATTCCACTCGGGCCCTCGCCCAGGGCAAGCCCACGGCAAACATTTTTTGAGTTCGGTGATTCCCAACTGCTCACGTCGTAAGCGCAATGTTCGTTAGCCCAGCGTTTTAACCCTGGGGGAGCTCGGCCCAAGGAACATCCGGAGCCCCGTCGGGGCGGTGCAACAAGGCAAACGCGCCTAGGACTGATCATTCATGCCAATGTCCTGGGTCCAGCGCCGGAGTTACGGAAATCTCTCCACAAACTCGCTGACGCCGTCCATCAGGACCTTCCAGCCGCCATCAACCCCGGCGGTCTGTTCTGCCGCCTCAAGCAGCGCCCCAATCGCGCTCTTCATCTGCTCGTATTGCGCTTCGGCCTCCGCTTCCGAGTCGAAGAAGCGCGTGTGCAGCATCCAGCCATAGATGCCGCACGTAATGGCGAACGGCGCCACGCGCGCGTCGCGCTCCAGCGAGATGCGCGCGCCTAAATCGTGCTCTTCATCGCGCATGATCGCGCCTTGCTCTGAGCCGGGCTGGCCCAGAGTGTTGCCATCTTCAAACGGATGCCATGAGGATTCAGACACGTTGAGAGCTTATCGCAATCAGCGCTCGCAACGGACAACGATTTTGGTTCCCGGCGCCACCAGGGCGCCGGCCATCGGCGCCTGCGCTCGCACAATGCCGTCGCCCGCGATCTCCACTTCAAGTCCGGCGCTGCCGGCTTGCTCGATCACCTGTCGCACCGAAAGCCCTACCAGAGAAGGCACACGCAGTTGACCCGCATCGGCGACAACGATGGTATTGCCATCGGGCGGATTCGCCTTTGCATTTTGCTGATTCGCAGCCGCGGCCGGCGCAGTCGTTCCTCCCGCCGTTGCAGCCGGCCTCGTATTCGCCGGCGCCGTTGCCGCCTGCGCAACGGACTGCGCTGAAGGCGCGCCGGCTTTTGCCGGTGAACCGCGCAGTGGATCGTCGCTGGGCAGATCGTTGGCCGCCTCGTAAAGCGCCTGGATGTCTTCATCGTGCGAATCGTCATCCTCTTTCACCGGCGCATTGCTTTTCGATGGAGTCTTCGTGGGCTGCAGGGCAATGTCGTGCGGCACGCCGAGATATTCGAGCACCTGCTGTGCGACTTCGGCAAACACCGGTGCCGAGACCGCAGTTCCGTAGTAGTCGCCGTGAGGTGAATCGATCACCACAGCAATCGAGATCACCGGATTGTTGACTGGCGCGAAACCCGCGAAGGAGGCGATGTGCATGGTCTTCGAGTACGTATGCGTCACGGGATCGATCTTTTGCGCCGTGCCCGTTTTGCCGCCCGAAGAATAGCCGTTCAGCTGCGCCGGCTTGCCCGTGCCGAACAGCACCACCCCCTCCATCATCTTGCGCATCTCGGCCGCCGCCATGGTGCTGATCACGCGGTGCGCGCCGGCAGGAAGCGGATCGGGAAGTTCTTCGTCCACTTTGACGGGCGCCACCTGCGGTGCGGCCGACCCTTGCACGGAGCTCGAAGCCGGCGCGGATTGGTCGGGCATCAGCACGTGGGGCGGCAGGTAAACACCGCCATTGGCGATCGTCGAAACCATCGTCACCAGTTGCAGCGGCGTCACCGCAACCTCCTGCCCGATGGCAATGGAGCCGATCGAAGATGGCTGCCAGCGCGCAACCGGGCTCAGCAATCCCCGCGTTTCACCGGGCAGTTCAACATTGGAGCGCGTTCCGAACCCGAAGCTGTGAATGTATTGGTAGAAGCGGTCAGGTCCCACTTTCAGCGCGAGCTTGATGGCCGCCACGTCGCTCGACTCCTCCAATGCCTTATGCACCGGAATCACCCCGAAGTGTTCCCCCTGGTTGTCGTGAATCACCCGCCCCGCAATGGTGATCTTGCCGCCCTGGCAGTCGATCGTATCGTCAGGCTTGGCCACGCTCGTATCCATGGCCGCGGAATAGGTCACCAGCTTGAAAGTCGATCCCGGCTCGTAGACATCGCTTACGGCGTGGTCGCGCAGCAGATTGGGCGTTGTGTGGCGAAACTGATTGGGATTGAAGGTGGGACGGATGGCGAGCGCGAGAATCTGGCCGGTGTGCACGTCCTGCACCACTACGGTGCCATTCAGCGCCTGTGTCTTCTGCATGACGTGATCGAGGGCGCTTTCTGCCATGAACTGGATGTTCTCGTCGATGGTGAGCTCCAGGTTGCGGCCGGGCTCGGGCTCGCGCTCGCTCGAGCCCAGCACCTTCTGCCGCGCGTCGACGGCCGTATACATCAAGCCCGGCCGGCCGTGCAGGTCGTCATCCAGTTTTGCTTCCAGGCCGCCCAGACCGTTGTCGTCCGCACCCACGTAGCCCAGCACCTGCGCGGCGATTTCGTTGTCAGGGTAGAAGCGCTGGAACTCTTTTTGATAGTAGATGCCCTTCATGTTCAGGGCCTTCACCGCAGCAGCCACCTGCGGCGTCACGCGCCGCGCAATCCAGGCAAAATTCCGGCCCTCCCTCAGGCGCGCCGCAATCTGCTCCTCGGTGGTCAGCGCGTCTGACGGATCAGCATGTACCAGCGCCGCCAGCGTGCGCGCAGCAGCCTCCTTGTCGGCAATTTGCCTCGGATCGGCGTATATGGAATCCACCAGGACGGTCATGGCCAGCTCGCGCAGGTTGCGGTCATATAGAATGCCGCGCCTCGGAGCCACCTCGAAGCTGCGCTGCTGCTGCTTGGCCGCACGCTCCACAAATTCCTGGTGGCGCACAATCTGCAGCCAGAACAATCGGCCTGCAATCACAATGGCCCAGAACAGAAAAAAGCCGCAAACCATCCAGAAGCGGCTGCGCTTGAGCGGGAAGGTTTTGGGGTTTTTTGAGCGGCTGCGGGGAGCGCGATCGGTGGCCGTCATTTCAGCTTTTGGCTCCTATCGCAAAACCAGAGTTGCTGTAGCTCGAAGCCGAAACCGTAAAGTCGCTGCGACCCCCGGGTCCCCAACGACAGCCTTTGTCGTTGGGGTGGGAGCAGCAGGGAGCAGCGACCTTCGACGAAACTCAACACGACATACCAACTCTGGTTTTGCCTTAGCCGCCGGCGATTCGCCGTTCGCTCCTAGCTGTTAGCTTCCAATTTTCTTTGTTGAATCAACTTCAACTAAGAGCTAACAGCTAAGAGCTGTCGTTCAGTGTGCAGTGGGGGAGGGGGAAACGGTTTGCGCCAGCACAGGTGCGCCGGAATCGGGACGGGAGTTGGGATAAACCACTTGATCCGGTTGCGGTGCAGCTAGGCCTAGCTGGCGGGCTGCCTGATCGATGCGGCCCGGCCGCGTCAGCTCGGCTTCACTCAAACGAAGCTGGCGGTTCTGCTCGCGCAACTGCTTCACCGTCTGCTTTTCGCTTTCCACGCGGTAGCTGCTTTCGATCGCGTTGAAGTGTTGCAGGCCGTAAACCATGATCAGCGAGAAAAGCACCGCGACAGCGACCGAAAAAACGCGCATCTCGCGCACCAGGGCAGGGTCGGCGGCCTTCACCAGCCGGGTATTGTCAAAATGCTTGGCGAAGTAGATCTCGGGCGTGCGCGCGTGACGGCGGCGCTGCGCCTGTTGCGCCATCAACTCCGCGTTGTGCGCTGCCACCCGCGCGGCCCATCCCAGCCCCGCCTCAAAATACGTTGTTACACATGCCGCCATCTTCGTTCTCCTAAACTGCTAGCCGCTAGCTCCTGGCCTCTAGCTCGTTCCGTCTTCAGTTCAAACTCGTGCCTTCTATCAAAAACTTCCGTGCCGTTGCGCGCCGCGCTCTTGCACTTCCAAAGCTAGAAGCTAGTAGCTGCTAGCTGTTCTCTCCGCCGCTCTCAGCTTGGCGCTGCGTGAGCGCGGATTGCGATCCTTTTCTTCTTCACCGGCGGTCACGGGCTTTTTGGTCAGAATCTTCCAAATGCCCTGCTGCGCGCCTTCCCGAATACCGTCTTTGCAAATTCTGTCTTCGAGACTATGAAAGCAAATCACGACGAGCCGTGCTGAGGACTTAAGCAACTTGGGTGCGGCCTCGAGCAACGCCCCGATTTCGTCCAATTCCCGATTAACGTAGATACGCAGCGATTGAAAAGTCCGGGGGATTGCCGGTTGAAGCTGTCCGAATTTCATTGCCGGGACGGCTGAGGCTACAAGCCGGGCTAATTGCACCGTCGATGTAACCGGCCGCCCCCGCACAATGGCTCTGGCGACTGTCCGCGACCTCCTTTCCTCACCGTATTCGTAAATGAGATTTGCCAGCTCGCGCTCGCTCATCTCATTCACCACTTGTCCGGCGGTCATCCCGGTGCGCGTATCGAAACGCATATCCACCGGGCCCTCCGCCTGAAAACTGAATCCTCTGCGCGCCTCATCGATCTGCAGGCTGCTCACTCCGAAATCGGCCAGCAAACCATCCACCGACTTGGCCTCGACGTGCTGGGCAATGCGGCTGAATGCCTCGCCAATCAACGTCACTTGCGGCGCCTGGCTGCCCAGCTCTGCGCAAACCCTCTCGAGCCGTTCTTTAGCCAACCCCAGCGCCTCGGGATCGCGGTCGAAGCCAATCAATCGCCCCGCCGGTCCCAGTCGCCTGACGATGCCTTCGGCATGTCCCGCCAGGCCTAGCGTGCAGTCAACATATGTACCGCCTCGCCGCACGCGAAGAAACTCCATTGCAACTTCAAAAAGAACCGGCACATGGCGTGCTTTCCGCTGCGTCATGCGCACCCCCTAGGGGGTTCCGCTCGTACCCCGCGACTTGAGGATCTGCGCCACGCGGGCGCGGCCCTCCGCCGTCAACGGCTTGGCTGAAAGCTTTTCCTTCAGTACCTGGAGGTTCGTCACCTCCATGTAGAGCATCATTCCCATCACTCTCACTTCGCCTTCCAGCTTTGCCTCTTCGCGCAAGGTCCTGGGCAGCGAAATCCTGGCCTGCTTGTCCATCTCCACCTGCTGGCCGTAATGGCTGGTCCAGTGGAGGTAAGCCTGTACCGCGTCATCCATGGTGCTGTCCTCGGCCAGTTTGGCTTCCCGTTTCTCCCACTCCGGCAGCGGCCAAATTTCGGCGCTCGTGCCATCCACGCTGGTGACGTAGAACTGGTTGTTGTTCATGGCGCTCACCAGCCTCTCGAAGTCGGTCGGGAGCTTGAGCCTGCCGTCCGTAATTTTGGCTTCATAGCTTCCGCGAAACATGACCTTGCCTTTACCGAACTGCGCCCGGGCCACAAATCACCGGCGCAGCCTCTTTCTGGGTCCGCAATCCTGACCCCGCGTTAGCCAATCTGGTTCCGAACAAGCCGCGAGGCCCGAATTTCGTCACAGAAGGAATCAATGCGAGTAGACTGGCTTGTGGCCGGGAAGCTGAACATCCCGGACGAAGCCGCGGCCGGACCGGTCAATTTTCCGATTCGTTCCAATGAACTCCGATTGACTCCGAAAAATTCCATGGAGTCGATACTACCCTCCTTCTTGCTCCGCGCCAAGCGAAAAATCGCTGCAAACTGATGAAAATGTGCACCCTCTGACGGAACGGCGACTAATAGAAGCGAAAAAATGGCGGACCACAAGATATGGGGTTTACCTCTGTGGTTCCCCCGCTGGACAGGTGCTTCGGCATGTGGTAGGCGAACAGAGAGCGAAAACATTGCTTTCACTCGGAAATTCTTCCAATTCTTTCTTTGTTTCCTCGCTCTTTCGCTCCCTTGCCTTTCTGTTCCCGAATCCCTGTTTTCCCGTTCCCTTGGTCCCTCGGTCCCTACCGGGGTCCCCGGCGAGCGGTCTTTGCTCGCTGGGGTGGCTTGGTCCCTGTCCCCGCACCAACTCTTTCCCTTCATCCGTGTCTAAACGAGTAGGAGTTCGGTAAGAAGTGCGTACTGGTTTTCTTGTCCCGTTTACGGGAGTTCTTGCCTTGATGTTGGCAGCATGGTCGCCGGCAACGCCGGCGCAGACCGGCAAGTCTTCGTCCGCGGGCTCCGAATCCGGAAGTTTTGAAATCGCCTTGCACGGCCATGCGGTCGGCACCGCCAGTTTTCAGTGCAAAGCCACGAAGGACGGGTACGAATCCATATCCGTGGTCAAGGTGACCATGCAAGGGCTCGACTACGCGCTCTCGAAAGAGGAGCGCCTGTCGCCGGCCAATCAGCTGCTGCACGTGCAGCTGAATGCCGCGGTAAATGGCGAGGCAGTGAATGTAGTGGCTGCGCCCGACTCAGCGCAACTGCTGCTGAACATCTCAGCCATGGGAAAGAGCACCACCACGCGGCTCGACGCGCATCCCGGCGCGGTTTTTCTGCCGGGTTTCGATCCCGGCGCGCTCGAGACGCTATTGGCACTCGCTATCGAGCAAAGTAACCGCGGCCTGTGGGCGATTTTGCCCATCAACGCGGGCTCCATCGTGCCGGTACAGTTGGCTACCTACGCCGATCAGGAGGGAACGCTCGACGGAAAATCCATTGCCGTGCATCACCTGGTGGCTACCATGAACGGAGCCAACACCGATCTCTTTTCAGGCCCCGACAACCAGCTGCTGCAGGCCGAATTGCCGCAAGAAGGATTCGCGCTCGTCCGCAAAGGATTCATATTGAAACCGCCGGCCAAGCCGATCATTCCGCCAGGCGGCATTCCCAGCCAGACGCCGCCGGCATCGTAAGTCATTAGGACCGGCATCGTTAAGGCTGTAGAATAGGAAGACCCGAAATGACGCCGCGCGCGTCCAACAATAAAGTCAAGCAAGTCCGTACCCGCGCAGGCACTCCAATCAGGTAAGGGATAGACGTACACTAGAAAGGCTCTCGATTGCCCACACGTTTCATCATGTGTCGGACTGCTCTTATCGCGGTTACGCTGGCCGCATTCGCGGTAGTTGGCGCTCGCGGCGCTCAGGATTCTTCCGCCTCGAAAACGCACCGCAGATCAACGGCCGCGGGCAGCCACGCCTCTCATCGGCCCGCGCCGGCTTCCGGCGCCCACCGCTCAGTTCCCCTCCGCACCGCTGCCGGCACTCAGCGAGCCGTCCACAAGCCCTCGCCCGATGAGGTCGGTCGCGCGGCTGGTCTGGCCATCCGCCGCCAGCGCGCGGGTCAGCAACTGCCGCGCCGCCATACACAGCCGCACATCGTGCGCGTGCGCGCGGTCCGCAGGACAGCGTCTCGGCGAATCATGCGGAGCTCCATCTCCGATGAGGCCTCCGACACTTCTGACGATGCGCCGTCCTCAACGACCATGATGCAACGGTCGCCTGAACCCGATGCGGCTGCAGCCACCGAGTCTGCTCCGCCTTCAGAATCCTCTTTGCCGCCAACCGAAGAGGTCGCCACATCCCTTAGCAGCCAAATCGCGGAAACGCAACCCGCAAAGTCGGCGATTCTCGCCGGCCCGGCAGCAGCGGCGCAACCCGACAAATCTCCCAGCACGATCTCCAATTCTGAGGAAGCCTCTCTCAACCTTCCTCGCAATCTCATGCCGCCTTCGCTGCGCGGGACGCTCGAATCCCTCGAGCGGCAGAACACAAAGCTTGATGCCGAGGGCCTCGAGCGCATCGAAAACGAATCGGACCTGGCCGAGCGCATTGCTCACAAGCTGCTGGTTCCCGTACCCGTGTCCGACGCACTTTCGGTCAACGCCGACTTGCCCGAAAACCATCGCTATTGCCGGCCGTGGACCGCGAGCTTCCTCAGCGACCTGGCGAATGCCCACCAGGCCGCGTTCCACAAGCCGCTCGAAGTCAGCTCCGCTGTGCGCACCGTCGAATACCAGCAGCGGCTGATGCGCAGCAACGGCAACGCCGCGCCTGCTGAAGGCGACATCGTAAGCCCGCATCTCACCGGCGCCACCGTCGACATTGCAAAGAAAGGCCTCACCCACGCCGAGCTCGAATGGATGCGGAAGCGCCTTGCCGCGCTCGAAACTGCAGGCAAGATCGATGTAGAAGAGGAATTCCGGCAGGCTTGTTTCCACATCACGGTGTACAAGGAATACGCGCCGCCCCGGCCCCTTGTGCCTGCCCAAACCGCAAAGCCTGCGACCCAATCGCACCCCGTTCCCGTCGACCCCGATGAGGACCCTGCACAAGGACTCTAGCGCCTGAGCGCAAGGGCATCTCTCTCTCCGATTGTTATTTCCCGTTTCCTGCTTTCGGGTTATAGTGAGCTTAGCTGTATTCCCCCCCGTTGCCCCCCCAAGGATCAGAGCAGACGCATGGCGCACGACGTCTTCATCAGCTATTCGGCGAAGGACAAGACGACTGCGGACGCGGTGTGCGTAACCTTGGAGTCGGAGGGGGTCCGCTGCTGGATCGCACCGCGCGACGTGACTCCCGGCATGGAGTGGAGTACATGCATTATTGAAGCCATTAAACAAGCACGGATCATGGTGCTGGTGTTCACGGCCAATGCCAACGCCTCTCAACAGATTCGCAAGGAGGTCGAGCGGGCGGTCAATCACGACCTCGTAATCCTGCCATTCCGGGTCGAAAATGTTCTGCCTGACGAATCTCTCGAATACTTCATTGGCAACGTTCACTGGCTCGATGCTCTGACGCCTCCCATGGAAGCGCACCTGAAAAGCCTCAGGGAGACGATTAAAATGCTGCTGGCCCGGACGCCGCAGCCTGAGGCGGCGGGTGCATCGCAACCCTCAGCGACATCAGCCGCATCCAGTCTGCCCCAACCACCGCAGCCAGGACCGCCAGCGCCAGGAGTCTATTCGACGGCTCCCTCCTGGCCCTCTGGGCCCAGCTACGCGGCACCGAATGTTCCTGCCCCGCGCGAATCGTCAAGTCAGAAGCGACTTGTTACCTTATTGGCTTGGAGCGCGTTTGGTGTGTTGGCCGTTTTGCCGGCGGCGATCTTCGTGGCCCACCGGGCCACCGGACGGAGTTCTGCAGCCTCGGCGTCTCAAGCCGCCCCGCCACTAGCCGATGGCCGGGCCGGCGGCGGCTCGTCGGCGGGCCCTGGCCTGGCCTCCGAAAACAACCAACCGCCCCCGGCCGCAGTCAGCCCTTCCTCCCTGCGTACACCTGCCAGGACTTCGCTGCCGGCGTCGGATGCCGCCGCAGATGAAAATAAAGCGGAAACCCTGATCAGTCAAAAGCAATACGCAGAAGCTAAGCCCCTGGCCCAGGAGGCTTGTGAAAGCGGAAATGCGTCTGGTTGCTTCAATCTGGGCATGCTCTACGATCAGGGCTTCGGCGTACCGCGAGATTACGCAAAGGCTGCCTCAAATTATCAGAAGGCCTGCCAGGGCGGGGTCGAAGTCAGTTGCTACAACCTCGGTGTTTTCCGCGAGCACGGCTTGGGTGTCGCGCAGAGCTTCACGCAGGCTGCCGCGCTTTACAAGCAGGCTTGCGATGCCCGGTACGCGCCAGCCTGCTCCGCTCTCGGCGGCCTCTATCGACACGGCCAGGGCTTTGTCAAAGACGAAGGGCAGGCATTCTTGCTCTTTCAGCAGGCCTGCAACGCTGGCGATGCGGGTGGCTGCGGCAATGTCGGCCTTGATTACGCGTATGGACTCGGGGTGGCCAGGGACAGTGCAAAGGGCACAGAGTTTCTGCAAAAGGGCTGCAACGGTGGAGACCAATGGGCTTGCGACCGGCTGAACAGGTTCCCTGAAGCCGTCGACATCATACAGCGCGACAATTGATTCGTTCTTCCCAGCGCTTCGCAGTTACAATGCCTGGTTGGCCCATCCCCCCCAGGAAAAATAGGACAAATCCATGGCGCACGACGTCTTTATCAGCCATTCCGCGAAAGACAAGACGACAGCGGACGCGGTGTGCGCCATGCTCGAGTCAGAAGGCATCCGCTGCTGGATCGCACCGCGCGACGTGACTCCGGGGATGGAATGGGGCGAATGCATCATCGACGCCATCGAGCAGACGCGCATCATGGTGCTGGTCTTCACGGCCGACGCCAACGCCTCGCCGCAGATTCGCCGTGAGGTGGAGCGCGCGGTCAACCGCGGCGTCGCCATCCTGCCGGTGCGGATGGAAGACGTACTGCCCGCCAAGGCTCTCGAGTACTTTATCGGCAACGTGCACTGGCTCGATGCTCTCACCCCACCCCTCGAAGCTCACCTCAAGGGCTTGGCCGGAACCATCAGAGTTCTCCTGGCGAGGATGAAGGCGCCTGAAGAGCAGCCTCCGGCAGCGCTGGGCAGTGTTGCAGCGGCAGTGCCGCTACCGTCGCATCCGGCGAACGCGCGGCAGAATGCGAGCGCTGTCGAGCCCGCAGCATCTGCCCCAAAAACGGGTGGGCAGGCCGCCGCAAGTGGCGCCGCTGCCGGTTTCCATTTCTGGGGAATTCGTGCGTGGACCTGGGCTGGCGGGGCGGTTTCGCTGCTCCTCTTGGCGGTGGTATTCGTTGTGGTCCATTCCACTTCGCGTTCGGCTCCGAACGGGGCAACGCAGCCTCCCGTCGGGTCGGCGCCCGAGCCCGCGCCGGCGCCGCCGCCGCAAGTTGCTTCGGAACCTTCGCCTCCACCCGGTGCCGGAAGCAACCAGCCCTCGAAGCCAGGCTTCCGTGTGGGCGCTAAGCCGCAGCCCCAGGTAAAAAGCGGCCGCGCCCCCACGAACGCACCTGCTCCCTCGCCTCCAGCAGCGAGCCCCGCATCTGACGAGCTTCAGGCGGGACAGCTTATGCAGGCCAAGAATTACACCGCGGCTCTTCCCCTGGCCCAAAGTGCCTGCGCCGGCGGCAACATGACCGGCTGCAACATGCTGGGACTGCTTTACAGAAATGGCTGGGGTGTCGCGCAAAACTACGCACAGGCCCTGGCGCTCTTTCAGCAGGCATGTAATGGAGGGGAAGTAAGCGGCTGCGGCAACCTGGGATACTTCTACGTGAAAGGTCTCGGTGTTCCTCAGAACGTCCCCAGGGGAATCGCGTTGCTGCAGCGTGCGTGCAACGCCGGCCGTCAGTGGTCCTGCCAGCAATTGCAGCAGCTTCAGAGGTAGGACGCCCAAAGTCAGTTATTCCCAAGCAAGAATTTCGTTCGATTCCCGGGCCGCCGCTGGCGTACAATCGCGGGCGAGCCAGATTTTCAAAAATCAGTCGAAAGGCGAATTCAATGAGCGAGATGGGAGTTCAACCCGCGGCAACGGCCGGAGCAGCCCCCGAAGCGCCGGGCCTTACGCAGTGGCAGCGTGTCATGTATACCTTCACTGCGCCGTCCAAGGCCTTTGAAGACATCAGGCGTGGCAACAAGAGCTGGTGGCTGCCGCTGATCATCGGCGCCGTGTTCACTTACATCTTTTTTGGCGCCATCGTCCAGAAGATCGGAATCCAGCAGGTGGTCGACAACCAGATCCGGATGAGTCCCAAGGCGCAGGAGCAGTTGGCGCAGGCGCCGCCTGACCGCCGCGAGCTGACCAACAAAATCCAAGTCATCGCCACCGAGTCGGCGTTTCTCGGCGGGCCGGTCATCGGGATCATCGGCGTGGCGGTTTTGTCGCTCGGGCTTTGGGGCACCATGAACTTTGTCTTCGGCGGCAAGGCGAAGTACACCACCATCTTCCCCGTCTTCTATTACGCGTGGCTGCCGCAGATCATCAAACCTATTTTGGGGACCATCGTCATCTATGCGGGCATGGCGCCGGAATCGTTCAACATCAAGAATTATTCG
>JASHYS010000106.1 GCA_030042915.1 Acidobacteriaceae bacterium | reverse complement strand
AGTCAGCGGATAACCCCACGCGCTGGTTTGGCTGCCTTGTGTGAGGATCACGACCGGCAGAATATCTGCGGAATAGTCCATGCGTGCTCCAATGAATCTTCCCCAGGAATTGCGGTCATATTCCAGGCCAGCGGTGTGAAGTTCGGCCCACCAGGAGTCGGCGAAGATGTGGAAGTGACCAAATGAGTTGAAGGCTTCGTAAACCAAGTCACTTTCTACGGGTTGATGGTCATGGTGACTGCTGCTGAAAGTGTCATCGGACGGCGACTTGGGACGGGGAGTCCAAACCAATCCAGTGGAAAAGCGACTGAAGTTGTTGGGCAGGCCGGGAATCCTATAGGGATAAGGGTAGCTCGCGCTCTGGTAGAGATAGAAATTCGTGTGCAGGTAATTGCCTTCAAAGCGAATCGCGAAGTGTTTGTTCACCGGAGTGTCGACTCCGCCGCCCAACTGTGCGGAGAAGGAGGCGGAGCTTCCCAGGGAGCCGTTTGCGCCCCAACCGTGATTTAAACCTGCATCGCCAAACAGAGCCTCACCGAAGAATCTTTCCCTACGGACATAGTGCTCGTACTCACCGCCAGCCATGATGAAAAACGCTTTCTGCGAAGCATCGAGATTTGTTCCCTTGTAGGCCCAATAATCGAGCTTTGGACGCAGATGATGCCACGCTTGAAAAACAGCGGAGGCTTCCCAACCGAGCAAGGGCTGACGCGCACCAGGAACGCCGTTGAACGTATTACTGAGGGCAGTAAAGCCGCTATAGATTTGATAGGAAGGTGAAGCGCCGGATTGGGCGGCCAAAGGAATCGAAAAAAAGCCCGACGCAAACAGAATGGAGACGCGAGCGGCGATTGCCAAGCAGGGTGTGATATCGATTTTCTTCTCCCGCCGCGATGCGGGAAGACAAAATATAGGCCGTGTATACCCCATCCCTTATCCCAGTTCCGTGCAGACTTGACTGGCACTCCAAGCGAAGAAGCGCAGCTTTGCTCAAAACTCCAGCGCTAAGCCAGCCGATGGCAACAGAGGGAATTCGTTGTCACAGGGCGGTACGGACTGGATGATCGAATCGGTTTGGCAGCCGCGGTTGGTGCGGTTGAGTACATTGATGGTTTCAGTGTAAAAAGTGAGCTTGCGTTGTTCCAGGTAAATAGCCTTGCTCAGCCGCAGGTCCAGGCGGCTGTACAGGGGCAGCCGCTGCTGGTTGGGCTGCTCTGAAAAGGGAGGCTCATTGGCGTCGGCGGTGGTGTAGAAGCCGACAAGAGGGAAATTTGTCCCCAACCTGTACTTGGCGCTCAGGTCGATGGTCTTGCTGATCCTGTAGCTGCCATAGGTATTCATTGTATGGCGTTGATCGAAGTCCCCCCAAAACCAGAACTGGTCGGCGGGGTCCGAAGCTCGCGAGCGGCCATACGAGTACGAGAACCACCCCGAAAGGCGGTTGGCACTGCGCCGTTGTAAGGTGATCTCGATGCCGCGGCTATGGCCGGTGAGGGAATTTCGCAAGAAGGGTCCTAGCTGCGGTTCCAGAACACCATCGACCGGAACAAGTCCGTTCTCGAGATCGAGGGGGCGCGGCAACCGCCAATAGAGGCCAGGCGACCAGATGCCGTCACCCAGGAGATACTCATAAGCCTCCACGCGGATTCGGGTTCTGTCATCGACCGAACGCTCCCATCCGGCAATATAGTGCGTGGCTCGCTGGGCACGGAGCGCCGGATTGTTCACTTCGCCCCACAACTGGCGGAAGCCGGGGAACTGGCCGTACCGGCCCCAAGAAAAGGTAAGCTTGTTATCGCGCGACAGGCTCAGGGCCATGCTTGCGCGGGGCATCCACAGGTTCTGACCGGTGGAGGTAAAGTTCTCAACGCGGCCTCCCAAATCCAGACGCAGCTTGCCGGGAATGATCTGCCAGTTGTCCTGCAAGTAGGCCGATGTGAACCATGCGGAACGGCGATAAGCAGCTGAAATGAGAAAGTTCTGGTAAACGAGATCGTAGTAATTGGTTCTAAGATTTTCCTCTCCGCGACGTCCGCCCCATCCAAGAGTGATGAAGTGACGCGCGGGCAACTGCGCTCTGAATTCCTGCTGCGCAGAGCTGTCAACCGCGCGGGATTCAAATGGAATCTGGTTTTGCCAATCGTGGTTCCAGGCTTTGGTTTGAACGAAAGATACCTCGCTGTGGAGCAGTGTGGAGGGGCCGATTTCCCAATTCCAGGCGGCATATGGGGCGGCAGTGGTGGACTCGCCCTTCTTGATGAAACTGTAGCTTTGCTCGTCCGTGCCGGGTTCAAACCAGCCTGAAGCAAGAATGGAACCAAGCGTGAACTGATTTGCGGAATTGGGATGAAAGCTGAGCTTGCCGAGAAAATCGCTGTAGCCGATGGTCAGATAACTCGCTCCCCATTCTTTAAGAAGTGTTCCAATGTAGCTCTGCCGCGCGGTTACAAGCCAGGACGCTTTTTGCGATCCGCCGATCGGTCCTTCGCTACTGCCCACCAGGCCGGCCATGCCGATATCCGCACTCGTGAACTGCCGGTCCTGACTGCCTTGCCGCGTTGTAATATTCAGAACCGCGCCTGCGTGCTCACCATAGGTTGCAGGGAAGTCCCCGCTCATAAGCTCGAGCGAATCCACGACGTCACTGGGAAACACGGTTACCGAGCCAGACTCCTCAATGTCTTCGGTGGTGTGAAAGGGAGTGCTGAGGAGAACCCCGTCAACATAAACCCCGATCTCGGAGAATCCTGAACCGCGCAAGGAGAATTGGGCGTTGTAATCGTCTGAAGTGGTCACGCCAGGGAGGGTCTGCACGGCACGCAACGGATCGTCCACGATCGCGGTAGCGAGGTTCTTGAGCTCGGTGTTGTCGAGAGTATTGGACGACACGACGCCAGGTTGAACGGGGTCGAATGGGCCAGCCGCGACGGTCACTGTCTCACTTGGCTTGGAGGCCTGCTGGCCGAGGCGAATGTCAGCTTCGACGTCGTGGTCGCCCGCAACCTCGATGTTGCTTTTGAGCAGCTCGTATCCGACGGTGCTGACGTATAGCTGAACTTCTCCCGGAGATACCTGCGGAAAGTCGAACCTGCCTCTCTCGTCGGTGACAGTTTGGAGCGATTGTTGCCTTATCGAAACCATCGCCTTTGCGATTCCCTCACCCGTCCTGGCGTCACTGACCCTGCCGCGAATGGCGACGGAGTGCTGCTCTGCGAAGGCATTCTCGGCAACTTCTTGCCGTTGGGCAAAACTGAACTGGGAGCAGAGATAGACAAAGAGAGTTATGTAGAAACAGCGGTGCGGAGTCAAAAGGCCCTTCGTCATCCCGGCCTCCTCTCGGGAGAATCCGATGACCAGCGTGGGAACTCTGTTGCGAAGATTGCTTAAGCGAAAGCCCAGTCGCCAGGCAAACTGGGTGTGCTCGGGGAGAGGCGCATCTACGCGTCAGTATCGTCTCACAGTGTCAGTATCGTTTCACAGTATTGTTACCGGAAATTAAACTTCCCTAGCGCGTTTTATCCGTCAGCTCATTTAAGGAACACTTCGCCGGCTTCACAGCCACACAACTTGGCTGAGGCTGGCTGATTCCGCCTTATTCAGGCAACCACTTGCTCAACACCTGCAATCTCTTGCATTGCACCCTCGAATGCTCATATCTTGCCCGACTGATTACGCCTGGCCAGGGTCGCAAATGCCGCGGTGATGGTGATCCTGACACGCCGTTTCAATGTCGTGAAGCAGCCTCAAAATCCCTTCCGACCGGGCATCCGTGGTCCGTATAATCGACCAAACGCTTCTTCCGTTCGAGAATTGATATGTGGCAGAGGTTCCTTTTACCATTGAGGCCTGCCCACAATGAGTGGACGGCGCCTGATCATGCACGCGTCAAGGGAGCCCTTCAAGCCCTGTGAATTTTAAAGTTTGTCTCTTCTGATTCAGATGTCCTCAATCATGCGCGTGATACACTTGCTTCCGTTCTTTTCCACCGCCGCAACAACGTGCGATGCAGGCAAAACCCCGGTCGCAGGAACCGGTGGTGTGATGTGACGCGAACCTTCGCCAGCCAAGCCGTTGCGAACGAATCGAGGCACGGTCTTCTCCAAGCGCGGGATGAAATGTCCGCTTCGCCTGTAACTCCACTCATGGAACCCCCTGCCTTAAACCCAGAGCCGTGGAGGGCGTTTTGGGCGTCTGTGTGGAAGCTTGCCCAGCAGCCATATTACTGGAATGTGAGTAGGCTCGCGCGAATTCTCCGGTCTCTAAGCGGAAACATCCCGACGCAGATGAGGGTCCTTCATCTGCTGTCTCGACCGGCGTACAGGCGGCTCATTCCGGTCAATCCGCGATTTCCTTTGAAATGGATGTCCTTGGATTATCTTGCTCGCGGGCTCTCGATATCCCAGCAAGGGGAGTGTTTCATGCACCACTACCGCCGCTTGCCCGATGTGATTCCTGAGGACGTACTGGCTCGTGTCTTGCTTGAGGACATTCTGCTGGCAGAGATTTTCGAAGGAGGCAACCGTTTTACGTTCAAAATGCGTCTTTCGGGACCCGAGGACGACGAAGGGGAGATGTCACTCATCTTCGAAGTATATGGAAAGGCGGTTTTTGTTCTTTCGTTCACCATCGTTCCCGGATCGGTCGTACACTCAGAAGCCCCTGAAGTCATGCTGATCTCGAGGCTGCAGGGTGTTCGAGGTTGCCAGGACGAAATTCGGCTAGCGACAAAGACCCTGTTTGACATAGCCCCCCCCGCATTGCTCGTGGCGACGCTTTGCGGCATCGCAGAGGCCTATGGGATCGACGCGATGGCGGCAATTAACGCAACCATGAAGCCAGAATTCCATTTTTACCCGGGGGAGGACGCTCACATTCAGGAAGCTTACGACGGATTCTTTATGGAGTTGGGGGCAATCAAAAGCCCAACCGGGTTTTATCTTTCCCCCCTGCCACCTATCGAGAAACCGATGACCCTGATCAAGCGAGGCCATAAGACACGGACACAAAGAAAACGAGCTTTCAAGCGGCAGCTCGCACAGAAAATCTACACATCCTTCCGCGAAATCTGTCGATGTCCTGAATGACACGCAGCCCAAGTATCTTAATGCTGGACGCATGCAGCTCGTCGCAGCCGGTCTAGCAGGACAAAGGGACAAAGCGGGAGACATCAGTATCAATGAAATCGAGTCGCTTAATATGCGATTTGCCCAATAAGAGAGCTGTCAAACTTCGCTAATTCGACTGCAAAAGATAAATTCCCCAAGGCTGATTAGGGGTTCCTGTGGTATCCACTCCGATGAGAAAGATCGCATATTTTCCGTTTATTTGTCCGGCGATAGCAACGGCAGGAAACGAATATGCCGAGTTGGTGCTGTTTTCAAAAAAAGCGGCTGATACATAGACAGTGGCGGCCGGGTAAAGTCCGTTATTATTTGGATCCTGAGTTCCTAAATCGATTGCCAGATCGCAGTTCCCGAATGAGTTGGCCGAAGGGTTGTTGTTGGCGAACTCCCCGCCGTAAAGCACAGTGCTCGAAGATGGTCCTGGCAAGGTGGGACAAGCTGTCTGCAGATTTGTGTATCCAAAAGAACCGATCAGGCGAAAGCCGGGAGCGGTTGTGCTTGCACTTGAGCCGGAGTCGGCTCCATAGAGGATTCCCTGGTATTGGGCGGCTGCAACACTGGAAGTAGTAAGCGCGGTGGATGGCTTGGGAATGCCGATGGCACCGTAACCCGCGCCGAGCAGGTTTTCGTAGGGTGGTAACGAACTGCTGGCTGTTCCGGACGGGGATCCGGCATCTTCCACAAGAAAGCCCGAAGGCCCGATCGCAATGGTGGCCGACGCAGAGTTCGACTGATTTCCTTGCGACCCGGGATTGTCGACCGTGGAAGAAGTGGGAAAGCTGATTGTTTGGCCGAAGAAGGTAGGGGAGCATGCGGCGGCAGCCGTGGAAGGGGCTGGGTTAATGGGAGTCCCAGGTGTTCCTCCATTAGCTGCTGGAAGCGTGAACTGACTGATGTTCGCGAAGTTCACGTTCTCTCCATGGGTGGAGATCGAGACGCTGCCGTAAGCAGTTTCAATTTGCGGATTCCACACGCCTTCGCTAATCGTCGCTTTAGCGCTTAGACTTTTAGGGATCGTTACAAAGAGAAAGCTCTGAGCCGAAGCAAAGCTGGGGCACGATTGCGTCGGCCCGAGCGGGGCGAAGGACGTTGACGTAACATTCGTAAAAGCATTCGTAGCCTCCAGTTCTACAAGCCCAGCCTGACCCGGCATTTCCACCAGCCAACCGCCGGTAAGAAGCGGCGAGCCGAGCAATTGTCCTGGGTAGTAAGTGATATCCAGATCCACAATTCCACTTGTCAAAGAAGAAATATTTCCGGAGAACTGAACTGAACCGCCGGTCGTTGAGTAGCTGGTTACGACAGCAGTGTTTGCGGCATGGTTGACAGTGTATGTTTCTAAGTCGCCTGCGCCGCCAGTAACATAAGTGTCAACATTACTCTGGGTCTCGCTCGTGTTACTGGTGGCAGTCGTCGAGCTGCCGCATCCGATCAGGGTAGTCGCGAGAAGGCTCGAAAGCAGCAATTCCGGCCTAAGGCGCGACGCGGTCGACTTTCTGCCGTGCCGTGAACCTGTAAGCGCGCTGAAAGGTTTCATTTTACTCTTCACGCTCCATCTAGAAATCCATTTTCAATCCGAACTGCATGATGCGAGGATCGTGCGCGTTAACCGGGTGCAGAAACGAATTTCCTGTCAAGCACGCCTGCGCGCCCGCCGAATAACCGGTGGTCACATTGCCATAACAATTGACTACATTGTTGCCGGTATCTCCCGGATTGGTTGGATCATAAATTCGGAATTGGGTATGGTTAAAGATGTTGAAGAATTCGGCCCGGAACTCTGCATCGTGATCGCTCCATAGAGAGAACTTCTTGAGGAGGGACATGTTGAAATTTGTGCGCGCGGGATTATTCACGGAGTTACGTCCAGCATCGCCGAATGTGAGCCCCCTCGGAGCGACAAACGCAGAGGGATTAAGAAGCAGGGGTCCTATATTTTGAGCACTGGGAGCAACATTCGGCTTGACCCCGCGAGGATTGCCGATTTTGTCAGGAAAGGAGCCAATCCCAATGGCGTCACCCACACCCGCGTTATCGGCAGTCGAAACACCAGTGGCGCTTCCCTGGTTGACAATGCTGAAAGGAGTGCCGGTTTGATGAGCGATGATGCCGGAGAATTGCCAATGATCGAGCAGAGTCTTTGCCCAGCGGCGACTGCTCCAATCCTGCCCGGCCGACTGCGAGCCGGCACCGGAGTCGGGTTTATCGCTTGCAAACTCTCCGAAGCGATTCAGCCAGCGAATCAGCGGAATATCGTAGATGTAATCTGCGCTCAGCAGGTTTCGTTCATCGAAATCGGAGCTCGCGTAATTCGATCTTACGTCGAGCGAATTAGCGAAGTTGGCACTGGCCCGGTCTGAGGCTTCGTCGAAAGAGTGGCTGTATGTATACGCCAGTCCCATGGAGAATGAAGCAGCAGAACGGCGAAGTGTTGCCTGCAAGCCGTTGTAGTTCGAATTCGCGATGTTTGCCACATGCAGGATATTACTGAGGCCGTTGTACGGGCGAACCTGGTCGGCACTGATGCCGAGCGGCGCGCCCCCGTTGCTCACAAATCCGGGAGAACCGGAACAAGCAATTGAAAGGTTGATGAATCCAGGCTGGTTCGGTCCAACACCCGGCGATGTGGTTGAACCGTTTCCTTCGGTTGTGCCACCTACCGGAAATGTACCAGAGGATCCAGCCTCACAGATATCGGCTGTTAGAGGTTGTCCAGCGGGGAAAGGGTTCAAACCAGGGGATAAGGGCTGCAGCTGGTTGAGATCCTGGACATCGGTCAAGTGCGTTCCCTTGGTACCTACATAGGCAAGAGTTCCAAGTAAATTCGATGCAAAGCTTCTTTGAATGCTGAGGCTCCATTGCTGGGTATAAGAATAGACCGCCTTCGTCGGGATCGACGTGACGTTTAATGGAAAGGTCACTCCGGCTGAATACATTGGCAGCGAGCCGCATTGATCTGCGCCTTCCTGGCACGAGAAACCAATCTCGTTATATGCGCCCGGATCAGTACCAACTGTTTCGTTGTCAGGGTTGTCGCTGCGCGGCGGGCCGGGAAAGGACTGTGTCTCGCTCAGGATCAGGGGCGCGCCACCGATCAGAGAACCGGTATTCGCTTCATAGCTGGTGCCGTGTTCCCAGAAGAGGCCGTATCCAGCGCGAATAGACGTCCGGCCGTCGCCAAACGGGTCCCAGGCGAAACCAGCCCGTGGCGCCGGATTGAACACGTGACTTTGCATACAACTGCCGGGAACATTACCGACTCCGCAATGGACCAAGCCATTGGTGATGACTGGGTCAAGATTCGACAGGCTGTAGGGCCCGGTGCGGCTCAAGGGAACCGGATCGAGATTGCCCGAGGCGTCTGGGAGGTTTCGAACCAGAAATCCATTGGTAGCGTCCACATAAACGGATGCACCCAGCGATTGGCTATATGCCTGCGGCTCCCAATTGTATGCCGTGCTCTTGGCGTTGTACCAGGTGCCAAACAGGCTGGCCCTGAAGCCCACGTTGAAAGTGAGACGGCTAGTGATTCGCCAATCGTCCTCGGCGTAAAGTTCAGCGATCTTATAACGGTCATAATACCGGCCCTGGCCACTGTCTTGCTGATAGCTCTTGATGGCAGTTGTGCCGCCGCCGTATTCAGGAAAGGTGCCGCCTCCGCCGGCATAGGGAACTAACGGGACGATCCCCGGACCCGCGAGGAAATCAGCAAAGGCGTTGTTCGACGTGTTTCGCGACTGTTGATTGCTGAAAGTGAGAAGGCCCTGAAGATCGCCCGAGTTAGCGCCGCTGACAGCGCTGGATTCGTTTTGCTGGACGAGAAGCGCCTGCACGCCAAATTGAAGAGTATGCTTTCCGACCGTTTTGCTCATGTCATCGCGAATCATGTAAGTAGGGTTGGCCATTTCCCAGGGAGCATAACCGGTATCTACATTGAATCCGTGCCCGCCATATTCGCCATTATTGCCGGCAAAAACCAATCCGGGCATTCGCGAATCGAAACCATTATCAAAGATGTAGCCCATTGCGCATTCGGTGAGTTGCTGGGGAATTGCATTGGGCCCCGGCGGCGTTGGAGTGCCGCCGGTGGCTGTTTGGCACGGCGCATCTAGAATCGAAGGCCTGGCGAGGGAGGTAACGCCGACGCCCGGTTTTGGAGTGAGCGTAATATGCGCGACTGAGTATGCCGCGGCCACGCGATTCAGAATATTGTGAGGCAATTCCTCAGTGAGACTCAAGACGAGGTCGAGGCCAGGACCATCTAACTGGTTCTCTACGGTCGGAAAGCTATTCTGTACAATTCCCCACTGGGGTGTGAGGGTAGTGGTATTCCAGGAGTCGTGAACGTATCGAAAAGACAGTTGCTGCTTTGGCGTCAAGTTATGATCGATACGGAAAGCCTCTTCTCTCCAGTAGGTGGCTGGAGAAACTGAAGCTATATAGCAGCGATTAAAAGCTGTCGGGTTGGTGGTGTTGCAGCCGGTCGTTGAATTTGGAGGTGGAATAATATTGGTTTGCAAGATTGAGGCTGCAGTGTAATTCACGTTGGCATGCGCATAATAGAAACCCGGAAACTGTGGCGATAACTCGAGATCGGGAGACACAATGGGGCAGTCAGGGTAGGAAGCGCCGGGGTAATAGCCACCCAGGCTTGCGCTTGCGGGACACACATCGCTGAAATCGCCGGAACGCTCGGCCGTGGTCGGCACCGCTTGATGGTAGTCCACCGGCGTTTTTTCGAGTCGAAGCTCTTCAGAGAAGAAGAAGAAAGTTTTGTCCTTCCTGGTGTTGTATTTGCCAGGAATGAAGAGCGGCCCACCGAATGTGCCGCCGTAATCCTGCCTGCGGTAGAGGGGTGCTTTGCCGGGCTCGTCAAAATAGTTGCGGGCGTTAAAGAACTCGTTGCGAACAAATCCGTAAAGGTTCCCGTGGAATTGGCCGGTTCCAGATTTAGTGGTGACGATCACGGTTCCGGATGCCGTCTTACCGTACATCGCGCTGTAATTCGATGTAAGTACCTGAATGTCCTGGATGTCGTCAATGCTGGGGTAGACAATGAGTGGCAGTCCCTGGCCGCGGCTGGCGTTAATGCCGGTGTTCAATACATCGCTTCCGTCGACCTCGTAGGTGTTGTATTCGACGCGGCCGCCGTTCACGCTGAATTTTGCGCTTCCTGCCAGGCCCACCTTGGCCTCGTCCTGACCGGACTGGTTACTAACCCCGGCTGTTGTCGTGATCAGCTGGGTAAAGTTGCGCCCATTCAAAGCCAGAGTCGCAACCTGCTGATTTGAGATCGTGCCGGAAATCGAGGGGTTCTGTAATTCGATCGCGGTTGCTCCGCCACCCTGAACCTCGATACTGGTCGTGGCGCCTTTCACTGCTGTCAATTGAACATTGAACACGAGCGACTGACCGGCTGCGAGAGTGAGTGGATCGCTGGTTTTGGTGTCGAATCCTTCTGCTTCAGTCACGACAAGATACTCGCCGGCGGGGATTTGGGTAAATGAATAAGTGCCGGAGGGATCCGTTTTGGTGTCGCGATTCAGAGAGCCGTCAGTTTTGGCAAGGTGCACCGTCGCCCCAGTAATCGCCTTTCCCTGAGGATCGTTCACCTGACCGGAAATTTGCTGGCCTTGCTGCCCGCCTTGAGCCAATAGGGAAACGCATCCAAGATAAAGCGCCGCGGCGAGCACTTGGAACAACTTGGAGAATCGTCGAGACATCTTCTGGAACTCCTATTGGCGTGCTGGCCTCAAATGTCGATTCCAGCGACATTGAAATCCGGCAATGTGAAACCAGGACGGTAAGATCGACGCAACCAACGGAGAGCCTTGACTGTTCCCCTACCTAGCCATTTCTCCATTTGGGAAGACGCCGCAGCAATTTTTTCACCTCACCGATCTGTCGACGGCTGAGGCAGGTAATAGCGAAGGGATGTGAAGAACATGTTGTCGTTTGTGTTGGGCGAGCCGGAAAGGGCAGGTGTGTCGGTGACGGGATTGGCGGCGAGCCCGACGCCTTGCCAGGAATGCCGAATCACGTAGGAATACTGAAATCCCTGCTGAAAGGTTCCCTTGGGTCCTTTGTAAAAGCGGAACCAATATCCGCCCGTAGCCTCCTGGAGATTGCGAGTGTCGGACACGCAACCAAGAGCGCTTCCGGGAACATCTCCGCCGCCGTTCGCCGACGAAGCCGGCACAACTTCGGTGTTGCAGCCGAACTCAATGTTGGTGGGCGCGCCATAGCCGCCAAGGATGGGCTGTCCCAATGGCGGCTGGTAGATATTCTGGGGAGTCTGAGAGACCGTGTAGCCCGTGTTATACCAGGCGCGCTTCACGTACTCGCCGCCGTAATATCCGTACACATCGAGCCGCCGCGTCGCATGCCATTCGAGACTTCCGAGCGCGGAGCCTCCGGGGAGCAGTTCCAAACTGCCGTCGGGATGAGCGGTCGCGTCGGGCAGGGTGGCAGAACTGTAGCGGCCAATTCCGTCTCCGGCGAGACCATGGGCCGCGATTTCGAGCCTTCTGCCGAATAACGGGATCCGCGCATTTGCTCCAACTCCTCCTCCTGCGGTTTTGGTGGTGAATGCGCCGAGCGTACTGGGTGAAGTCGGCCCCCAAGCGGTGGTTGTCAACATAGGCGACGCATTGGGAAAAGCGCGCGCGCGGAAGAACCTTCCGACCGAGAAGAGTTCGAAGTGGCCGAAATTGGGCTCGTAAACGATCTTTGCGATGAGGTCGGGCGAAAAGTTGAAGCTATAGTTGGCAAGGGAGTTGTAAAGGCCGCCGCTCGTGCCCGCCTGCTGATACACCAGCGCGGGCAGGTTATGCCCACCGAGATTCAGCGTCTGCGCCTCTTCCGCGGCAACCCCGGTCCAGAACTTGCTGCCAATATTCTTGACAACGCGGAAGCCGTATTGACGCTCCCACGTGAAGCCCACGTTATATTGCGCGTCGATCGTCAGTGGAATGGCTTCCTTGTTATTCATCAGCCCCGACCTATATTCCGTGGCCAACGACCACATCTGGCCTCCGGTAATCAGCCACCCGCTCTTCAGTTCTGCCTGCGCCCAAACCTGGCGTTGACGGAAGGTGTAGCTGTTACTCTGGTTGTCATTCGAAGTCGCGCCCGACGACAAAAAATCGCCCTCATAGTAGCCGCGCAACGTGCTGCTCGAGAGGCCGCCTTCGGCGAGCAATGACACCCGGGATTGGCGGCCGCTGGCGTTGAACTCAGAAAGCTGGCCACCGGTCTGGCCGGCAAACGGTATCGAATTAAAGGGGGTGTTCACATCACCGCCGACGCCACGCTGGCGGTCGACGGTTTCGCCGGCCAGAAATCCGCCCGGTGTCAACCTGATGCCCATGAAAGGAATGGCGGCCGGCGCCTGGTACTGTTTCTGATCCGAGATAATCGTGTCCACTAACGAAGCCGACGATGTCTGCAAATCCTTGACAGAGCTTTGCAGGCTGGCGACTGCATCGCTGTTTTGAGTGAGGGCCGCAGTTGCACTCTCCTGACGCTGCTGTTCCGCCTGCACGGCCTTATCGGTGGCAGCCTGAGTCTCCTGCGCTTTCTGCTGCGCCTGCTGCAACTCGGTATCGCGACGTTGCATCTCGGCCTTCATGTCGGCCATCTCTTTTTCGAGCCGATCGTATTTGTCGCTCAGGTCGTTAAGATCTTGCTGCAGCTGGCGCACGGTTGTGTGCTCCGGCTTGGCGGTCTCGGATGTCGACTGTTGAGTCAGGCTCTTTCTTGGAGCAATGCTGACTGCGAGGACAAGCATGCCCAACGCGGCTTTTCTGGGGATCATCAATCTTTCTCCTTAATTCTGATTTCGTTGTATTTCAAGCCAAAGTGCCCTCTGAGAAACGAAAGCCGCTTCATGATGCGCGCTTCTGTCCGGCCACATACGGGACCGCATTGAACATCTCAAGGAAGTCGTCCGGTCGATTACAAGCTAATTCGCCGTCGCCAGCCAATGCGTTCGCCATGACCTAACCTAACAATTGCTCCGTTTACGGCTCGCTGCCGAGTTTGTTCTTTTGCGATGCCACAGAAAACGGGGTCACCACAGGAGCAGCGACTCCAACGAACTCCGTTACGGTACTGGGATTAACTCCGCTGAGGACCCACACATTGCCAGAGGCATCCACGGCAACAGTTGAAAGGTTGCTGCTTAAGAAGCTCGAAGCGACGAAGCCCTGAGCCAGATAGTTTTCGTTGAGGGATTTGCCTGACGAGGTCCACTCCCCAAGAGCCAGTGGGAAGGAAACACTGCTGTTCACGGCCGGGATGGCGGCCCAGAGATGCCCCGATCCATCGATGGCCAGGGATGGGTAGAGGGCGACGAGCTCGGAGCCTGACTCGACGTATTGTGCAGTGACCTGTTGTCCGATTCCTCCAAAATTCGAAGTAGACGCTCCACTGAGAAGCTCGTAAATGACACCATATTGTCCCGACCCGGTACTCGGAATGAAGATGTCTCCGGCGTGGTCAATGGCCAAGGAGGCGCCAAAATTTGAGGAGCTCAAAATGTACGCGGGGGGATTGTCTGGCGCGCCAGATTGCACATCGATTTGGTCGCCCTGATCGACGTCGAGCAATTGACCCGTGCTGCTGAGCTCCGCAACCGCATAATTGCCACCGTTCAAGAGCCATATGTTGTCAGATCCATCGACGGCAATGGCGCCGTTGGGCTTATTCACGCCGTTGATGAAACCGACGCCAGCGGGAGAAAGCGGTGTACCGGTTGCGACTTGAGCGTAGGGATCGTTGTATCCCGCGTATTCCGCCACGTCTCCGGGACTGCCCGAATCGGCCACCCAGACATTTCCATTCCCATCAATGGCGAGTCCTTTGCCGGTGTCGGAAGCATTGCCTCCTCCACTGAACGCGGTTGAGGAGCTCAAAGGCTCCCCATTAAACGCCAGTTCGCTCAAAGTGCTGTTGTTGTTAAGGACCCACGCATTGCCGTATGGATCGACGGCGATCTGCGATGGTGAAAGTAAACCGCCTCCCGTAAATCCTCCGGCTGTGCTTTTGGTCGTTCCGGTGGCAAACGGAGATAGAGCCGCCCCCGTGTTGGACAACTCAGTCACGGTGGATATGTACGCGTTGGATATCCAGGCATTCCCGGCAGCGTCGAGCGCAAGAGCGGAGGACGCCGACCGAGCACCGCTTTGGCCCTCCAATCCTCCCCCGGAATAGTTCAGCGCCATGCTCCAGTCATAAGGAGCGGCTGTGAGCAAGGGTTGGAACGGCGGAGATGCACTCGTTACGAGCGCATAAAGCGCAAATCCGCTGGGATCGGTAGTTTGCGCTTCCGTACGCTCCGTGCTGGGTACCTGTGCCACTTCGATGACCGCCTGCAGGATGCTCGTAGGCGCATTCGATGTGGTTGACTCCCCGCCGCCAACCGGGTTCACGTTCGATGCCTCAAAAAAGGCGTCACAGGCACTTCCGTCGCCTGGCACTCCTCCCGCGGTTGCTGCACAGGTATCGATGACGTCGGCTAAGGTGTTGATTTCTGCTTGCGGGGCTGTTCCGTCGCCTGCAGGCGTAATAAGAAGCGCCTGTCCCGTCGTGATATCGGCCAGGTTGTTCACTATGGCAAAGGCGTTCGCCAATCCATTGTTGTAATTCGAGGCATTCGATTGATTAGGACCGTTGTTGTAGTTGGAACTGCTGGATCCGATATTTGCGTAGCTGGACCCAATAAATGGAGCTAATGCAAAGACCGATGCTATCGTCGTAACTTCGTTCACCACGAGCGGGGCGGAGCTGCTGAGATTACTGCATGGGCCAAGCGCAGTCATCAATCCGAGCTGAGGATTTGTTGGACCGTTCGGACCGCCCGGCTGGCCTCCCAATGCCACGAGGTACAAGAGACTATTAAGGCTTGAGCAGGTATAACCCGCGGGGATGGCAAAGCTCCCGTTGCTCGCAGTTGTCACGGTATTGCCACCATTGGAAAAAACGATTGGCGTAGCAGCCGATCCGTAACCGGTATTTCCCGACGAGAACAGTTCGACAGTGGCTCCGGAAACGGGAAGACTGCCCGCCTGCACAGTGCCACTTAGCGCCGGACCGCTGAGGTTGCTGGTTATAGTTACAACCTGGGTTGCGCTCGCGGTCGGATTTCCCGTGGAAGTCGCGGTGAGTGTCACCGTGCTCCCGGTGGGCATTTGAGTGGGAGGTTCGTAATCGACAGCCTGACCACTCGCGGCATGCACTTGCGACGCATACGGCCAGAACGAAGGGAGGGTGGCAGCGGTCGCTGCGGTGGCAACCATCCCGGGCGCCTCAAGGAACTGTCCGCATGCAGCGACCGACGCATCGGTACAAGATACCGTCCAGTCCACGCCTTCGTTCGTCGAGTCATTTACAGCAGTTGCGACCAAAGAGATAAGCGTCGGCGAGGACGCAGCTGGATTCCCCACGGGAAGAGTGCTGGGTGCGAACGGGACAAATTGCACGAAGGGTACCGGTACCACCGGCACCTGAACCGTCGTAGATTGCAAAGGCGGAACGGTCTCGGAGGCAGTTGAAGTGGCCGTGATCGTCACCGTAGGACTCTGGGTCGGCCATTGAATATTGGCGGGCGCGGTGTACGTGATGCTTGCGCCACTTGCGGAGTGGTTCGGGGCATTGGAGTTTCCCGAGCTAAATATGCCACAACTTGCGCTTAGACAACCGGACGCCGTCCAGTCCACGCCGCCCGGTGCGATGTCGTTGGTCACGGTAGCACTGAAGGTTGCGGGCACTCCGGCTGTAATAGAAGCAGGCGGTGTGAATGCCACGGAAATCGGCTGGTAGACGGTTACGGTGGTTGCCGCTGACCCGGTGGGATCACTTGCCGCTGCAGCAATCGATGTTGCCGTGACGACGACCGGCGAGGATGCGTCGCCGGAGGGAACTGGACCAGAGGGTCTGTATTGGGCGGTATAGGTCGCGGTGTTGCTGGTCGTAGAAGAGGGACTTGTGGTGCTGGTAAGGTTGCATGCCGGATTGCACTGCCAAGTGACACCGGAGTCGCTGAAATCATAAGAAACAGTGGCAGCCAGGGTCGTCGTCCCGTACACCTGCACCGCCGAAGGTGTGGCCGCCAGACTCACACTTATCGCGGGTGGGGGGGCATCGGTGAAGTTAATGGTTGCGCTCTGGGTGGAATCTGCGACGGATGTGGCGGTTACGGAAACTGGAAGAGTGGTGGTACCGGCGGCTAGCGAAGGAGGAGCGGTGTAGCCAGCCGTGCAAACCGTTGTCGGTTGGCTCGAAGTTCCGCTAATCACGCAAGGTCCTGGAGCAACACCGCCGCAGACCGACGCCCCACATTGCGGGGCTCCCCAGGTTACTCCCTGGTTGGTTGCGTCCCACGAAACGGTTGCTGTCAAAGTCGAGGTGCCTCCTATAAATACCGGGTTCTGCGAAATGGCGGCAGCAACCGAAATCGGCATGATTTGAATTGTCGAGCTCACCGAGGCCTTAGGGCTATATATGGAGGACGCAGTGATGGTCACGGTCCCGCTGGAAGGGATTGCCGCTGGCGCGGTGTAGATGGTTGAACCTAGAGCTCCACCCCCGCTAGCCGTCTCGGTGGGATTAAACGAGCCGCATGAGCTGCCGACGCAGCTTGCCGTCCAACTTACTCCCGCGTAAGTGGGATCGTTGTTGACGCTCGCGGCAATTTGCGCCATTCCACTGGCCGCCATCGCGGACGGAGGGAGTTCACCTTGTGTGAACTGAATGGCAACGGGCTCCGGCAAGATAGTAAGCGTAACGCTGGCAGACTGCGAAGGATTGCCGGTCGCAGATGCTGTCAGCGTCACGGTGTTCCCCACTGGAATATAGGGCGGAGCCAAATAGACCATGTTGATGTTACTACCCACGTGAACAGGGGTTATAGTTCCGCAAACGTTGGTTGTAAATCCAACTACCGCGCTTCCGCCGCACAGCAGTGTCCAGTCAACTCCAAGATTCGCAGTGCTTCCATTGACGCCTACACTGACGTTGACCGAGCCGCCGACTACGACTGAGGTAACTTGTCCTGTCCCGCCTGGATTTGTCACGAAAATCGCGCCCAAGGTCGCCGCGGATTTGGAACACCCTGTCAGAGTAAGAACCGCGAAAAGTATGACCAACAAAACCGGGAGTAATTGAAACCAACTGTGGGCCAACCTCATTCGGCGATCGTCATTCCGTGGCGCGCTCTCAAATGGAGAAAATGCAACCCGACGGTTTCGGGCTTGGGCCGTGTCGTCCAGAGAGCCATCGTTCAGGATTTCCGCGGGCCGTCTGATTTTATCTGTCGGCGTCGTCATTACCCGTGTCTTCATTTCTCCGCAGGCAGTTTTTGTCTTTGAGGCAAGTCCCCAAACTCGCCTGCGCTGTGCGTCACCGGCAATGCCGCCGGCCGGTAGTGTGGCCCCTGCGATAACTCACCACGCTGGAACGATGGTGTATGTTACTGAACAATGGTCAAGTTCATGCTTGATACGACCGAAGGCAAGCTGACGGCGTGGGCAGTGATGGTAACGGTATTTCCTTTCGGAATCGCCGAAGGGGCCGTGTACTCCGTGATGTATCCCGACGAGGGATAAGTTGGAACGGGACCAGAGAATGTTTGTGTGGGAACAAAAGCTCCACATGCGGTGCTGATGGAATCGTTCGTGCTGCTCAAAGGCGGTTGCGAACCGCAGCTGACCGTCCAACTCACGCCTAACATTTCGTCGTCGTTGGTGACGGTTCCCACCAGGTAGATAACTCCGTTGACAGGGAGCGTGGTGACGGCGGGAACCGTGGCGCCGGAACTGCTGACAAATTGAATAGGTCCGACGACTGGCGTTGAGGAACTGCCGCAGGCGCTGGGCAGCGCGAGGATAAAGGCTAGAAGCAAATAGATGAGGACATACTGCGCTTGCAGTTGTAACGGTTTTTTTTCGCGCAGTTCTGTCATCAATGAAACTCCAGTTGCAGAAGAATGTGGCGGACTCGCTGGACGAAAGTGTAGTCGAAAAAAGATGCGAGCTACGATTAACTTTCTATTAATAGTCGAGGAGATGGTTGGCCCCAAAAACGAACATCGCGCGGCTATGCTGCTCAATTGGCACGGCCGCGCGATGGGTTCGTCGGTTAGGAACCTTGAAGCGATCGATATCGCCAGCCCTGAAACTACTTGCGGCCGGCGAAACGGTTGCGAAGATGGTTGATTCCAGCGGCAGCCATGCCGACGAGAGCCAGGATCGCGGTCGGGTTCTCCGGGGAGTCGACGCAACCGCTTTCCTGAGCATGCACCCGCAGTGTGGCTGACGCGAAGAGCAAGAGAATGGGAAGCACATATCCGAGTTTCTTCACGGTGGTTCTCCTTTTGTTCAATCTGGGCCAGCCATTGGCGGCCGCGTTAAAGATTCCTGGTTCTCACTCGGCGCCTACCCAGCCTCGTCATTCTAGCTGAAGCTGGGCGGCGACGATGTGCGGGACCGGAGGGGCGGGCTGCTGTGATCCTACCTTAGCAGCCGGCCCTCACCGGCTGAACCAGCGTTTGCGAAACCCGTTTCAGGGCTTCACGCCATAGGTCGAGTTCTTTGCATTCAACGAAGGCACGGGTTGCGTTGGGCCTGCGAGCCCGATGAATTCGGTCACATTAGTCGCATTCACGCCAGTCGCTGTCGATATATATTCTCCGGCATAGGGCCCCGTCCCATTTTCAACGTTGTAGTTGCTCGCGTTGACCACCCAGGCATTGCCCGCTTGATCGATCACAAACCCTTCCGGGGAAAGCAAAACTACGCTTGCCGGACCAGTTGCGGAACCTCCCTGGAAACCAGTCTGCCCGGCCGAAGTCCCCCCCGAGATTTGAGTTTCATTGGGCAAGAACTCGGCGATGTTATCGGGAATACTTTCAACGGAGCTCCCTACAGCGGACCAGAAGTACCGGTCGTTGCCGTCTGCCTGGAACTCGGCCAAACCGTACTCCTCGTCGTCGCCGCTGAAGTAACCATAGGTTTCGTCGGTAAAGGGCGAGACCATGGGAAGCGGATAGATGCCGTCATTCGTGGGCGAACCCATCCACAGCTCGAGGCCCGCCGACCCGGTGCCAACAGCTGCGTAGGCGCCCGGTGTAGGCAAACCTGTGTACTCGGGGGTGTTGACTCCGGCACCGGTAACATAGCCCACCTTGGCACTCCCGTCATCGAGCCACCAGATGTTGCTCGGACTGGCTTCGTCGGGTGCCAGATAGGCGCCGAGGTTGGTAAATGATCCAGTGACCGGGAAGCCGGTGCGCACCGTCCCGGCAGGATTGTTGAGAGAGGTGACGAAAGTGGTGCCGCTGACGTAGAGGTTATTGCTGCTATCCACGGTTACGGCCTTGGGTGAGGCGCTGGCGGGGCAGGAACTCGTGAAAGGCGACCCGCTCAGTTGGGCCCCGCTGGAACTCAGCCCCCAGAGGCAGTTCTCCTCGTCGGCGACCCACGCATCGCCGTTCTGGTCTGTGTCGATTCTCGTACCGGCCAAGGACGGAGTGCCAAGCTCGCTGGCTGAGGTGAGCGCATATCCCCCATGCGCGATCAGGGCGCCGGAGCCGGCGCCGGAAGAGTAACTTCCACCATTGTTGATTTGCGTGCTCGCTGAGATGGGCGCGCCCAGGGGCGACAGCTTGGTTACAGCCTTAGCCGTTGAGTCGACAACCCAGACATTTCCGTCCAGATCAATGGCCATCTGGGTCCCGCCCGCGTCGCTGGTGTTGGCGGTTCCCCCGAGGCCTCCGCCGACGTAATTCACTGTCAGAGTAAAGTCGTTGGGAGCCGCGGTGAGCACCGGTCCGAAAGGAGCACCTGTTGGCGGGGTCATCATCCACACCGCGGCCACATTGTTGGCGCCTCCGGTGCCGGAAGTCCCAGGCAGGCCGGGATTGTGCGCAATGTAAAGCGCGGCATCGGCAGTGTTGGCCACCGTCGAGGGCCCTCTTACTCCCGCCCCGGTATAGGCATTTGCGCCGCTTCCGAGGTAGGAAAACAGCGTGGAGCACTGCGAGGGAGTGCCGCCGCCGCCGGGTGCGGCTCCGTTGACGCAAAGGCTGAGGACGTTGCCGAGGGTATTGATCAGGTCGTACCCGACGATGCTCGAGAAAACGTCGGGAGTGGCATTCGTGGGCGGTGTGTTGTATGCGGGAGTATTCGTGTACGGCAGGCCAGAGCTCAAGCTGATCAGATTGTTCACGGTGGCAAAGGCATTGGTCAACCCGAGGGTGTTGGTGGTGCTGGTGCCCAAATGCTGATAATCGGAGGCGAAGCCCGACAGAGCGTACTCCGTGACTACGGTGCTCACCTCATCGATGTCGAACGCGCTGGAGAACTGGCTTCCGCACGGCCCCGCCACCGAGGTCATGACGAGAGCAGAGTTAGAGTTGGCGGCGGATTGGTAAGGATAGCCGCCTATGGCCACGAAGTAGAGTTCGTCGCCCGCGGTGCAGTTGATGGGTCCAGCCATCGACCAGCTTCCACCCGATCCGCTGCTGGTAGCTGCGGCGAGCAGCTGCCCGCTGGGGGTGTTGCTTCCGGTGCAGGTTGACGGAGCGGGACTGATGGCCGCGGCGTAGCCGGCTGCATCCCCTGACGTATCGCCGATATCGAAGAGGCATACAGCGGAGCCATCGATGGCAGCCTGCCCTCCGTGTACCGCGCCTTTGAAGCCGTTGATTTGCACAGATTCGGGCGAACCGTTGCCCGCGTTCGCGAAGTTGAGACCCGAACTGCACCCGGACAGGAGCAGCACACTCAAGGAGCCCAGCAGAATCGCCGGCAAAAGAGCGCGGCGCTGGATGCTCCTCACGAAGGTAGCGACGTGGGAAAATCTGGTTTCATTCACGGTGTAGCTCCTCAAGCTATTCACGGCCAAGTGCAGCGACCGTCGATGTCACATTTAAACCAAGCTCGAAAGCACCGCCCGCACAGCGAAGAGCATGAACGCGCGACGCGCCCAACGCCTCGCGCTTCTCTCTGCTGCCGAGCCTCTGGCTCATGTTGCTTTCAACCCCCGGCGTCACGACTGAAGATGCCGGCATCTTCTCCCCTCGATCGCTCGAAGCCAAACCTCGCTTGGAAAACGGCGGAGTCACTGCGGAAAGATGCCTGCGGGAATCTTAAGCGCAGGTCGAAGAAAGCGGAGATGAAAAAGAAGTCAATTTTGCTTGTATGGCGAGCGTTAGACAGCGATACGGAGTCACCTTTCGAATCTGTAATTCAGGCGTCGGACAATGAATCGGAAATGTGCTTCAAATATCCGACAATTTCGTGCTCCCATTACACGATCGCGCTTCCGATGCGGACTGTAATTCAAGCGTCAGACAACGGCACAGATGGGCGCCGTTCCAATCAACGATCGCGACTACGGATGAACCAGGAAGATCGAATGCCGGTTTGTCATTCAAGCGTGGGACAACACAGGAAAACGTAAGCCGTATATCTGACAAAATCGAGGAAAACTCAGTATCGACGCGGTTATTCGGGCTGCCGCTCGCACGGGGCGCGA
>JASHYS010000105.1 GCA_030042915.1 Acidobacteriaceae bacterium | reverse complement strand
ATGAACCGCGCGCGGACGGGCGACGTGGAGCTGACCAAGTCCAACATCCTGCTCATCGGTCCCACGGGCTCAGGCAAGACGCTGCTGGCGCACACGCTGGCCAAGATGCTCGACGTTCCCTTCGCGATTGTCGATGCCACCACGCTGACCGAGGCGGGCTACGTGGGCGAGGACGTAGAGAACATTATCCTCAAGCTGTTGCAGGCTGCCGACGGCGATGTGAACCGCGCCCAGCAGGGCATCATCTACATCGATGAAATCGACAAGATCGGCCGCAAGGACGAAAACCCCTCCATCACCCGGGACGTAAGCGGGGAGGGCGTTCAGCAGGCGCTGCTCAAGATCCTGGAGGGCACCGTGGCCAACGTGCCGCCTCAGGGCGGCCGCAAGCATCCCCACCAGGAGTTCACTGCGGTTGACACCACCAATATTCTGTTCATTTGCGGCGGGGCCTTTGTCGGCTTGGAACGCGTTGTCGGCCGCCGCGTAGGCAAGAAGGCTCTCGGATTCCGTACTGTGGATGCCGATGCCGACCAGGCCACCTCACGCTCGCACCGCGACACTGAATTGTTGCGTCAGACCGAGCCGCAGGATCTGATCAAGTACGGTCTCATTCCTGAGTTTGTCGGCCGCCTGCCCGTGGTGGGCGTGCTCGACGAACTCGACGAGGTTGCGCTGATCGAGATTCTCACCAAGCCGCGCAACGCCATCCTCAAGCAATACCAGCGCCTCTTCGAGTACGAGAATGTGCGTTTGCACTTCACGCAGGAAGCCGCCTGTGCCGTCGCGCGCGAAGCCATGGCCCGCAAGGTGGGCGCGCGCGGTTTGCGCATGATCCTCGAGGAACTCATGCTTGATCTGATGTACCACCTGCCCTCGAACAAGCGCGTGCGCGACCTGGAGATTACCAAGGATATGGTCGAGCGCCGCGATTTGTCGCTCTGCCTGCTCGAAAAAGCCGGCTGAGTTACTATCCAGCTTTTCCTCAAGAGCCCCTTTTACCGTGTGGTCGAAGGGGCTTTTGAGCCTATGCAGTTCCCTTGGTGCATGACTTTAGTCATGCAGAAACTTGCACACGCGAAGACCCTTGTCAGATCAGCGCCGTGGAACTCGCTGTCTCGTTCCCTTGGTAGCAACTTCGCTGTACAATCCCTCTATGACCCGCGACCCGCTTCGCAGACGGGAAGGGCTGTTGCGCGGCCATGATCTCAAAAGGTGAACTGATGACCACGACCCGCGAGAAGAACGAGCCGCGCAAGCTGCCCATGATGCCCATCCGCGACATGGTCATCTTCCCCTACATGATGACGCCGTTTGTGGTGGGCCGCGAGTCGAGCGTGCGCGCCTTAGAGGAAGCTCTCAATGGCGACCGCAAGATCTTTCTCGCCACGCAGCACGATGCCTCCATCGACGAACCGAGCGCCAAAGACATCTATCAGGTGGGCTGCATCTGCAACATTGTGCAGAGTGTGAAGATGCCCGACGGCAACATCAAGGTCCTGGTCGAAGGTGTTGAGCGCGCCAAGTCCGTCGATGTCACCGATCGTGACGGCTTTTTTGTGGCTACGGTGCGCATGGGCAAGCGCGAGTTCGAGATGAGCCCCGCCGTTGAGCAACTGATGCAGCGCGTAACCGCGCTCTTTGAGAATTACGTCAAGCTGCAACAGTCGCTTAATTACGAAACCATCATCGCCACCGTTCGCCTCGACGAGCCCGCCAAGCTTTCCGACGTAATCGCATCGAACCTTCAAATAGGCATCGAGGAAAAGCAGGAGCTCCTCGCCATTTTTGATCCAGCCGCGCGGCTGGCCAGGCTGGCCGACGTGCTCGACGTTGAGATCGAGAAGCTCGACCTGGATCGCAACATTCAGTCGCGCGTGAAGCGCCAGATGGAGCGCGCGCAGAAAGAGTACTACCTCAACGAGAAGATCAAGGCCATCCAGAAGGAGCTCGGCCGCGGCGAAAAGAGCGAGTTCGACGAGCTGCGCAAGAAGATTGAAGCCGCGGGTATGCCTAAGGACGTGCTCGACAAGTGCATTCAGGAGCTCAAAAAGCTCGAGGCCATGCCGCCCATGTCGGCCGAGTCCACTGTCAGCCGCAATTACATCGACTGGCTGCTGGCCGTGCCCTGGCGCAAGCGTTCCAAAGAGACCCGCTCCATCGATTACGCCGAGAAGGTTCTGAACACCGATCACTACGGTCTCGAAAAAATCAAAGAGCGCATCCTGGAATTCCTCGCCGTGCGCCAATTGGTCAAGAATCCCAAGGGTTCGATTCTCTGCTTCGTCGGACCTCCCGGCGTGGGTAAAACTTCGCTGGGCATGTCTATCGCCAAAGCCACGGGGCGCAAGTTCGTGCGCCTCTCGCTGGGCGGAGTGCGCGACGAAGCTGAGATTCGCGGCCATCGCCGCACCTATATCGGCGCCATGCCCGGCCAGATCATTCAGCACATGAAGCGGGCAGGCACCAAGAATCCCGTCTTCCTGCTCGACGAGGTCGACAAGATCTCGTCCGATTTCCGCGGCGATCCGGCATCGGCGCTCCTCGAAGTGCTCGACCCCGAACAGAACGTCACCTTTCAGGATCACTATCTCGACGTGGATTACGATCTTTCCCAGGTGCTGTTCGTGGCCACCGCAAACGTGCTGCACACCATTCCGCCCGCGCTGCAGGATCGCATGGAGATTCTCCGCCTGCAAGGCTACACCGAGCCGGAAAAGCTGGAGATCGCGCGCCAGTATCTCATCAAGAAGCAGCGCGAGCAGACCGGCTTGAGCGACAAGAACATCGTCTTCGCCGACGATGCGGTACTGGAAATCATCCGCTTCTACACACGCGAAGCCGGAGTGCGCAACCTGGAGCGTGAAATCGGCAACGTGTGCCGCAAGGTGGCGCGCAAGGTAGTCAAGAGCGGCGTCAAGCACAAAGAAGAGATCACCGCGCAGAACATCGGGGAATTTCTCGGTGTGCCCAAGTTCCGCGACTCTGAGGCACACGAAAAGAGCGAGGTGGGCCTGGTGACAGGCTTGGCGTGGACCGAGGTGGGGGGCAGCATTCTGACTACCGAGGTGCAAGTCCTCGACGGCAAGGGCAAGCTCACCATCACCGGCCAGCTCGGCGACGTGATGCAGGAGTCGGCGCAGGCTGCGCTGGCCTATATCCGCAGCAAGGCGCAGGCGCTGGGCCTCACCCGCGAGTTCTACCGCAACGTCGACCTGCACCTGCACGTGCCCGAGGGCGCGATTCCCAAAGATGGCCCTTCAGCCGGCATTACCATGGCCACCGCGCTTGCCAGCGCACTCGCTAAGATTCCTGTGCGCCGCGACATCGCCATGACCGGCGAGATTACACTGCGCGGCAAGGTGCTGGCCATTGGCGGGCTCAAAGAAAAGTTGCTGGCCGCTCTGCGTGCCGGCATCTTCGAAACCATTCTGCCCCGCGCCAACGAGAAGGATCTCTCGGAGCTGCCCGACAACATCAAGAACGCCATGAAACTTCACTTTGTCGACAACATGGACGAGGTGCTGACGCTGGCGCTGGAGCGGCCGCTTCCTGCCTCCGGGCTTCCTGCCGAAACTGAAACCCTTGCCGCCGTCCCGCCGGCGGAGGTGACCGGCAATCTTCCTGCGCCGCAGTAGGCCATTACCCAGCAAAATTAAATTCACTTGACGCGTGCTCGAGGGTAGGCGTATTGGTCTGCTAAGGAGGTTAAGATGTCTGTCTATATGGTGGAACGTAATCTGCCTGGAATCACCATGGATCAGTTGGCAGGCGCGCAAAAGGCTGCCATCGAAACCTGCCGTCAATTGAGTGCCAAAGGGAAACAGGTGCGCTACATTCGCACAACCTTTGTGCCGGGCGAGGCGCATTGCATGTGCTTGTTTGAAGCGGCCAGTGCGGAACGAGTGAAAGAAGCGAACGAGACGGCAAAGATTCCTTTCACGCGCATCGTGGAAGCTCTTGATCTGACTCCTTAAAGCGGCACCGTTTACCCGGCACCAGGCCAACTGGAAGCGAGGCTCGTTTGCCAGTGTGTCGCATCGCGAACCGTGCGTGTGTCCGGCGCGGGGCTGCATCCCTGAAGGTACTTACTCGTAGTACGTAGCCGTGGTCGTGTCGGTCTCCCAAATCGTGCAGTCCTTCACGCGCACGCGGCCCGCGGTCATTCCCTCGAGCTGCCGGTTGGTTTCGTCGTAGAAGAATTTGGCGATGTTTTCCGCGGAGGGATTGAGCACCGTGAACGGCTCGAGCTCATTCAGCATCTGATGATCGATGCGCTCGATAACTGGGCGAAGCACCTGCTTCAGGAGCCTGAAATCGAGCAACAGGCCGGCCTCGTCCAGTGCCTCACCAGCCAGTGTGACGCGCACTTTGTAATTGTGGCCGTGCGGATTCTCGCACTTGCCTTTGTAGTTGCGCAGATAGTGGCCGGACGAAAAATCTGCCTCCACGGTGACTTCGTACATCGGTTTCTGCTCGATTCTGTGCGGGGAAGCGCCCCTTCCTACATTTTAGTTCCTCTCGCCGCGCCGCCTCCGCCTTGCCGCGCGCCGCGCTTCGTCACTGCGCCGGTCGACCTGCTCAAAAAGATTGCTCAGCACGCCCACCAGCGCCGACCCCAGTCCGGCCAGCGCCAGAATCAACGCCGTGGTGCGCCAGAGCGTGCCATTGGCGGGCAGCCCGGGCTGAAAGCTCGACGGCACCAGCGCCATCCCGCCTGAGAGGACCGCAAACAAACCGAGCGTGGCGGCCAGGATGTAGAAATTGCGCGACATACATGAAGCCGACTCTGACCAACTGAGCCTGAACCGATTCTAGGCCAGCTGCGTTCAAGCGAAAAGATCGGCCGTATCCACCACATTGACGCCTGTTCGACCGAACTCGCCTTCGATCGCCGCCACCGATCCATTCAGGTCGATGGCGCGGCAGGCGTCGTGCAACACAAATGCCGAAAGCCCGAGCCGGCGCGCGTCCAGCGCGGAGTAGCCCACGCAATAGTCGTAGGCCAGGCCGGCCAGGAAGACGCGGTTGAGTCCGCGCTCGTGCAAATAGCCGGCGAGGCCGGTCGGTGTGGTGCGATCGTTCTCGAAAAATGCCGAATACGAATCGATCTGCGAACGAAAGCCCTTACGCAGCACCAGCTCAGCTTGCGGCAAATGCAACGCGGGATGAAATTCTGCTCCAGCGCTGCCTTGCACGCAGTGCGGCGGCCACAGCGTCTGCTCCCCATAACCAAGCTCGACGGAATCGAAGGCCTTCTTGCCTGCGTGCGCAGTGGCAAACGAAGTGTGATTCGCCGGGTGCCAGTCCTGTGTCAGCACGATGTGTTCGAACTGCGGCGCAATGCGGAGAATGGGCGCAATTACCTCGTCGCCCCTCGACACGGCCAGCGCGCCCCCGGGACAGAAATCGTTTTGCACGTCGATGACGAGCAGAACGTCGTGTGCTTCAATACGCATGGTAGTTTCTGGGCCTTGGCAACCGTCCCGATTATGCCAGAAGAACCTCGATGCCGTTGTCGCGCAGCAGGGCGCCGTGCTCCTGGCTCAAATCCGCGTCGGAAACCACGATGTGTGCGGCGCTGAGCGGGGCCACCGGGATCATGCCACGGCGTCCGAACTTGGTATGATCGGCCACGATAATTACGCGGCTGGCGACCTCGATCATTCGTTGCTCCGAGCCCACTACGAGCGTGTTGTTGTTGCTGAATCCCGCCTCGGTAATGCCGCCGATGCCCATGATCACAGTGTCAGCACGGATGGCGCCAAGCATCTGCTCGCAGAAGGGGCCGAGCATCACGCGCAGCCGCGGATCGAGATATCCGCCGGTCAGCGTCAGTTCGATGTTCCGCAGTGTCTCCAGACTTTCGGCGATGGGCAGCGAGTTGGTGACGATATGCAGCGATTTCGCGGCCAGCTCGCGCGCCACGGCAGCCACCGTCGAGCCGCCGTCGAGAATCACAGTTTGCCCATCCTCGATCAGGCTCGCCGTCAGCCTGCCGATGCGATCTTTCTCCCCGCTCAGGCGCACGCTTTCGGCCGCGTAATCGAAGGCGCGATTGGGTGGCGACTGCACGCCCACGGCTCCGCCGTACACACGCTTCAGCACACCCTCGTCTTCCAGGGCGTCCAGATCGCGGCGCACGCTGGACTCCGACGCCTCCAGCTCGCGACAAAGTGTCTCCGAGTCGATGAAGTCGCGGGTCTCAAACATCTGGCGGATTCTGATTTGCCGTTCAGCAGCCTTCATCATTTGTCAGCGGCGCGCCAGGCACTTCGCCCCTGCGTCCCCGGTCCTACGTCCCTGCTCTCCTGTTCCTTGCCTCACTTCCCCATCGCCTCCATCACCGCGTCCGTCACCGACCTGACCAGCGCATCCAGATCCGCGCCCGATCCAACTGTGCCAACGCTGCTGCCATTGTTAGTGCAGCCATCGCATGGGGTCGGCTCCAGTGCGATCGAGCTCGGAATTTCGAGATCCGACAACTGGCACTCCTGCATGCGCGATGTATCGAAACGAATATCCGGCAGGCCGAGTTTTTTCTTCAGCTCGAGCAGATCGGTCCCTTGCTCTTCTGAGATGCGCGCGATGGGCACACCCAGCTGCGCGGCCAGCATCAGCGTCCAGCAGTACGTCTCCAGCACCTCGGCATACCATTCGGCATGCGTCACGGTGTCGGCCCAGCAAATGATGCCGTGATTCGCCAGCAGCACCGTATTGTGGTGTTTCACGTAAGGCAGAACCGTCTCGGCAAACGCCTTCGTTCCCGGCGTTTCGTAGGGCGAGATGGCAACCTTGCCCACAAACACCTCGAATTCCGGAATGATCATGTTCGGCGGCACACGGCCCGTGATGGCGTACGCCGTGGCGTGCGGCGGATGGCAATGCACCGCCGCCCTCGCCTCAGGCACCGCTTTGAAAATCTCCAGATGCAACAGAAGCTCGCTGGTGCGCGGCTTGGGGCCGGCGATTTGGTTGCCCTCGAGATCGGTGAGACAGATATCGTCCGGCGTCAGATCGTACTTGCTCACCAGCGTCGGAGTGCAGAGAACCTCGTTGGGACCGATGCGATAAGTAATATTGCCGCCGTTTCCGTCGACAAACTGGCGCAGCCACAGCTTGCGGCCCACGGCGCAGATTTCCTTCTTGATGGCTTCGGCTTCGGGCGTGGAATACAGGCGCGCATTCGGCGCCTTTCCCGCATTCGCGCCCGCGTCCGCAGCCGCACTCGCATCACCCTTGGCTCTCGTTTCCCCGCGCATCAACCCGTTGATCACCAGCTCGATGTCGTGCTGCTGCAGCAAGTCGCGGGCCGAGGGCGTCACCACGCAATTTGCGGCGGCCACAATGCTCGTGGCGCCCGCCGCCAGCGCGTCCTGCACATCGCGCATCGCTACCAGCCTTCGGCCTGTAAGATCGATGCTCTTTCCCGCGTTTCTCACTTCCGCACCTCAGACCCCATTTGCCTCTCTAATGCCTACTCCGCGACTTCCACCCTGTCCACGATCAGCGCCAGGTACGCATCCACGGGCACCGGCGTGGGCCAGAACGGATTCGACGCTTCGCGGCCCTCGGTGAACGCTACCATTTGCCCAGTTGCCGCACCCAGTTCGTCCACGGCGATCAGCGCCTTGCCTCCCCCCTTGCCGTTCTTCGCCCGCAGATTCTCCATCGTCACCGGCTCCAGAATGGCAAATGTCCGCGAGCGGAACGGCTCCACCGCCGGAATTAGCGTCAAGTGTCCGCGAACGATGCCCAGCCTCATGTCGCGCTCCCTTGTGCGGCCGGCTCTGTTAGCTCCGGATATTGCACTGCATCCACAATTCCCACGACCACCATGCGCGCAGGTGTGTTGTTGCCGAATTTTTCGCGCGCAATGTCTCCGTCGGTCGAAACCATCACCGTGTTGCCTCGCGCGGCGCCCAGCCAATCCACCACCACGTTCGGCTCCTCGGCCACGCTTCCGTCGCGCTCGATGCGCCGCGCCACAAGAAACCGGCACGCATCCAGCGAAGGATGCTTCGCCGTCGCCACCACCGTGCCCTCAATGCGCGCCAAAAACATTGCCCTTCAGTCCGTCCCTCGTTTTTCTAATCCCTAATCCCTAGCCGCTAATCCCTGCGTTCAAATGATTCTCAGCGCATCCCCAATCACCATCTGCCGCTCGCGCGTGAACGTCATCGGGGTAGTGATGCCTTCACCCGTCGGCGTAGCCACAGTGTGGCTGAAGTATCCCGGTCCGCCTACGCCCAGCGATGCGGGCGATGCCGCGTTCTGAATAAACAGCGTGGTGTTCATAGCGCGGGCCATGCGAGTCGCGGTGTCGACGTTCTGCGTGTGAATAATGGCCGTGTGCCGGTACCCGTGCTCGGCCTTCACCGCAGCGGCAATGGCCGCGTCCACGTCTCTTACGCGCACCACGGGAATGAATGGCATCATCTGCTCTTCAGTCACGAAGGGATGGTTCTCCTCGGTTTCGCCGAACAGCAGATCGGTTCCCGGCGGCGCTTTCACGCCGGCAGCGTTGGCAAGCACGGCTACGTCTTTGCCCACCAGGTCCTTCTTCACATGCGCGCGGGCGCAGCCCCCTCCGCCGCCCTCAAACGTAAAAGCAGCCTTGGTCAGCCTGTCGATGGCTGTCGCATTCAGCTGGTATGCGCCGGCTCGCTTCATGGCCGCAATAAACGCCTCGGCCGCCGATGCAACTACAAAGACCTCTTTCTCGCCGATACACAGCAGATTGTTGTCGAAGGCTGCGCCTTCGATAATGCAGCGCGCCGCGCGATCCAGGTCCGCCGTCTCGTCCACTACCACCGGCGGATTGCCCGGACCACCGGCGATGACTCGCTTGCCCGACTGTGCGGCAGCCTTCACCACAGCCGATCCGCCGGTAACCGTCAGCAGAGCAACTTTGGGATGGTTGAAGATCTGGTCGGCGGCTTCGATGCTGGGCTCGGTGATGGTGGTCAGAACGTTGGTCACGCCCAGCTCGCGCTCAAACTCGCGATTCCACAACTGCAGCGCATATTGCGCCACCTTGGCGCCGGAAGGATGCGGACCGAAGACCGCAGTGTTGCCCGCAGCCAGAATGTTGATGGCATTCGAAGCCATCGTGGGCACGGAGTGCGTCACAGGAAGCATCATGCCGATCACGCCCCACGGCGCACGCTCGGTGATGCAAAGCCCGGAGCGGTCGCTGCGTGCATCGCTGCGCATGGCATTTACGCCCAACACAAAGCGCATGTTCGTTAGCTTCAAAATCTTGTGATCGAGCCGGCCGACCTTGGTCTCTTCGAGCTCCATGCGGCCCAGTTCCTCGCGGCGGTCGTTGCAGACGCGCACAATCATGTCGATCAGGCGCCCGCGCTCCGCCAGGCTCATGGCAGCAATCTTCTTCTGTGTCTCGAACGCAGCGTTCACAGCCTCGTCCACGGTGGCGAACACGCCGTCACGCACGTTCGTAGTGCGCGTCGCAGGTGCTGAGGTCGCACCAGGCGCGCCCTGCATCTGCACGCGCAGGCGCGCCACCACTTCCTTAGCAATCTCCGCAATGATCTGCGGTGACACTTGCTGTTGTGCCTGCATCTCGAAAACTCCCCAACTACCGCTCTAGGGCTTCGCGACCATCGCGCCGCCTACCTCGATGGTGTCCACGATCCCTACGATCACTGCGTCGACAGGCGCATCTTTGGTTGTGGGTGTCAGTCGAGCGGAGCTGCCTTGCGTAAACAGCACGCACTCGCCCACTCCTGCCCCCACGCTGTCCACGGCCACCACGGAGCTGCCCGAAATCTGCAGTTTGCCTTCCTTGTTGATGTAGGGCTGGATCAGCAGCAGCTTCATCCCGCGGAACTTTTCAATTTTTTGCGTGGAAACCACGTTGCCAATGACTTTCGCTATGAACATGCCGGCTCCCTCTTTGCGCCGCAGCGCTCAGCAATCGACACGCCGCCTTATTTCGGCAATACGGTTCCCAGCGTGTCGTGCGGCCGCGCAATCACGTGCACGCTTTGCACTTCGCCTGCCGCGCGCGCCGCCGCAGCCCCCGCATCCACTGCCGCACGCACGCTGCCCACGTCGCCGGTCACGTATACCGAGCACAGACCGCTGCCCACCTTACTCCAGCCCGCATACTTCACGCTGGCCGCTTTCAGCATCGCGTCGGTCGCTTGCACCAAGGCCACCAGCCCCTTGGTCTCGATCATTCCTACTGCTTCGTTCGCCATGTGTCTTCTCCGCCTTCCTCGCTACTTCAACATGTGGTCCACGAGCGATTCGTGAGGCCGTGGAATCACGTGCGACGACACCAACTCGCCCACCACCTTGGCGGCTGTCGCGCCCGCATCCACCGCTGCACGCACTGAGCCCACGTCACCGCGCACGATCGCGGTCACGTAGCCGCCGCCGATGGGCACTGTTTTCACCAGCTCCACGCTGGCCGCTTTCACCATTGCGTCGCTCGCTTCCACCAGCCCCACCATTCCTCTGGTCTCAATTAATCCGATTGCCTGACTCATTTCGTCTCCTCGAAGTTCAGCTTCAAGCTACTCGTCGCTAGCCTCTAGCTCTTGCCATCTTCACCTGGCGTCTTGCTTTTCACAGCGGACCCTCGCGCTTGAACGAAGCCCCGTTCTCCCGCTTCAAAGCTAGAGGCCAGGAGCTGGAGGCTAGCTCTTCTTCGCCGCCGATTTGCTGTTTTGCACAAACGACGGCAGCTCGTCGTGAGGCCGCGAGATGACTTGCACGCTCACCACCTCGCCAATCCGCGATGCTGCTTCCGCGCCCGCATCCGTTGCGGCCTTCACCGCCGCTACGTCTCCTTCTACGAACGCGGTCACCAGTCCCGCTCCCACGGTTTGCCAGCCCGCGAAGGTCACACTTGCCGATTTCAGCATGGCGTCGGTCGCCTCAAACAGCGCGACCAGACCCTTTGTCTCAACCATCCCAAGCGCTTGTTTCATCGCTTCCTCTCTTGTTGCGTTGCGTTCCTACGGTTATTCCCAATTCGACTTGCGCCCGTTGCTTCCTTGTTCCCTACTTAAACAGCTCCACATCCTTGGTCAGGTGCAGACCGCAGGCGTTGGCCTCATCCGTGTCCATGTGCACATTCAGGCGCGAGCGGGAATCGACGCGTACGTGCACGTTGTTGAACGTCACGCCCGAAGGCCCACCGACGCGCAGCTTCATCTTGTCGCCCTGCTTCACGCCGAAGTACGCGGCCTCGTCGGGACTCATATGCGCGTGGATGGCGGCGCGAATCAGGCCCTCCTTCAGCTCCACCACGCCCTTGGGACCGACAACTACCGCGCCCGGCGTGCCCTTCAGATCGCCCGACAGCCGAACGGGGAGATCGTTGAAGCCCAGCATGATGGCATCGGTAAAGGCTAGTTCGACCTGCGACTGCTTCCGCATCGGCCCCAGAATGCGCAGGTTCGAAATGATGCGGCTGCGCGGCCCCACGATGGTCACCGTCTCCTTGGCCGCGTAAAAGCCTTCCTGGAAGAGCGAGCGGTCCACGGTGAGTTCAGAGCCAGAACCGAACAACACGTCCATATCTTCGCGGCACACATGCATATGGCGTGACGAGGCCTGCACCACAAGTTCCGGCGTCCTGCCCTTGTCGCCGCGGCCCAGGTACTCCAGCGCCACCTGGCGCACGATGCGCTCCACCGTGGCCCTGTCTATCATCGGATTCACTGCGCTTGCCATAAAAACCCTTAAGCGGAGCCAGCGGAGTCGCGGAATTAGCGGAGTTAGGCCCCGACTCGCGATTTCCTGCTCCCGTGCCCTCGTCTGCTCAGGACCACTACTCTCACTCACCCTGTCGAGCTAAAAGCTAGGGGCTAGTGGCTAGAAGCTGTTTTTTCACCACCGCCACCGTTTCCCGCGCCACAATCCACTCCTCGTTGGCCGGAATCACCAGAACCTTTACCGCTGCGCGAAGCGTTGAGATCTCGCCTTCGCCCCTGGTCGCTACGTTCTTGGCTTCATCCAGTTCTACGCCGAACGCCTCCATCCCATTCACAACAGCCGCGCGAATCACCGCGCTGTTTTCGCCCATTCCACCCGAAAACGTGATCACGTCCAGCCCGCCCAGTTCCAGCAGGAACGCGCCCACATAGTGCCGGATGGCGCGCACCAGAACATCGAGCGCCAGCCTGGCCCGCGCGGTGCCCTTTGCCGCAGCCTCTTCCAGGTCGCGCAGATCGCCGCTCGTCCCGCTGATCCCCGCCAATCCCGACTCAGCTGCCAGCAGCGCCGCCATCCCATCGGGCCCCAGCCCCAGCTTTTTCATCATGTGCAAAACGGCAAACGCATCGATGTCGCCCACGCGGTTGTTCTGTGGCAATCCCGATTGCGGCGACGCTCCCATGCTCGTGTCAATCGCCACACCGTTACGGAACGCCGCCACGCTCGAGCTTCCGCCCAAATGGCACGAGATGTGCCGCACATCGTTGCGCACCAGCAATGCCTGCGCCCGCTCACTCGCCGAACGGTGGCTGGCGCCATGAAACCCGTAGCGCCGGATGCCATGTTTCGCACGCCACGCGTAGGGCACCGCGTAGGTAGTCGCTGCCTCATCCATGAACCGGTAAGGAGACGGTTCCATGACCGCAACCAGCGGCACGCCCGGCAACTCCTGTCGGAAAGCCTTGATGGCTGCGATATACGGCGGATTGTGCGCCGGCGCCAGAAACGAAAACTCCTCCATCGTGGCCAGAAACGCATCGTCGATGATCTGCGGCGTGTTCAGCGGCCCCGTGTGCACGACCTTGAATCCCACAGCGCCTATCTCGCTGAGGCTTTTGAGCACCTTGCCCGGTCCTGCAACCTCGCGCAGACATTTCCTGATCGCCGATTGGCAATCCGGACAGTCGCCACCCGGCTGCCCCATCCGCTCCACGCGCCCCTGCGCCAGCACGATTTCGCGCGCCGGCGCCGCTCCCGCCCCGACTGATTCTGGGATCTCGAACAAACGGTACTTGAACGAGGTGCTGCCGATATTGGGAATCAAGACCTTCATTGTTGAATGTTCTTGATTGAATTTGAATGATATAGTATGGTATCTACCGTAGTCAATCCAAAAATTGGCTGATCTTGATTGATAGTAACGACATGACGCCAGAATCTGGCATTTTCCGGGCAGGCCCCATCGGCCGAGCCTCCTTGGAACGAATTGAGGGGCTGGGCATCGTGGGCGCCGGCGGCGCCGGTTTTCCTACGGCGGTCAAACTCAAAACCCAAGTTTCAATCGTCGTAGCCAATGCCGCCGAGTGCGAGCCTCTGCTGCACAAGGATAAAGAGCTGCTGCATCACCACGCCGAGCCGTTTCTGCGCGGCCTGCAAATAGCGATGCAGCTCGTGGGGGCGCGCGAGGGCGTGGTTGGAATCAAGGAAAAATACGAGGACATTATTTTTACTCTTCAAGCCGCTGCTCCAGCCGGCATTCGCGTCGTGCCGCTGCCCGATTGCTATCCCGCCGGAGACGAATTCATCCTCGTGCACATGCTCACGGGCCGCATCATTCCACCGGGGGGCCTGCCCAAAGACGTCGACGCCGTGGTGGCGAACGTTGAGACCCTGATGAACATCGCGCTCGACCGCCCGGTGACGCACAAATATCTCACCGTCGCCGGCGCTGTGGCCGAGCCCGTCACTGTGCGCGTGCCTGTCGGCATCACCATCGGCGAGGTCATCGACGCCGCCGGCGGTCCCACCGTGGCCGACTTCGGCATTCTGCTTGGGGGCGTCATGATGGCCAAGCCGGCAGCGGACCTGAACGTCCCAGTGACCAAAACACTCGGCGGCATCATCGTTCTGCCCGCCGAACACGCACTCATCCGGCGCCACAACGCGCCCTGGATGCACATCGCCAAAGTGGGCCGGTCGGCCTGCGATCAATGCCGCTTCTGCACAGAGTTCTGCCCGCGCTACCTGCTCGGTCATCCCATTGAGCCGCATCGCGCCATGCAGTCGCTGGGCTTTTCGCAACCCGGCGATTTGACGGTAGCCACGCTCTACTGCTGCGAGTGCAACCTGTGCACCATGTTCGCCTGCCCTGAGGATCTCGATCCGAAAAACGTATGCGTTCAGGGCAAGCCGGTGGCGCGCGAGCGCGGCCTCACCTGGAAAGGCACTCCCGATTCCATCCAGGCGCATCCCATGGCCGAGTTTCGGCGCGTGCCCATGCGCCGGCTGATTGCCAGGCTGGGCCTGGGCGAATTTCGAAACGAAGGCCCGCTCAAGGAGCACAACTTTGCGCCGCGCCGCGTCACGCTGCCGCTCAAGCAGCATGCGGGCGCGGCCGCGGCAGCGGTAGTGAAAAGCGGCGATCGCGTGAGAGTGGGAGATCTGATCGCAGCGCCCGAGCCAGGCAAGCTGGGCGCGCGCATTCATGCCAGCATCGATGGCCGCGTGACCGTGCTGCCCGATGCCATCACCATCGACGCATAGAAGCGGAGGAGGCCGAAGTGGCAACCGAAATCAACTCCATCGGACTCATCGAACTCTCGAGCGTGGCCACGGGCTTCGCCG
>JASHYS010000104.1 GCA_030042915.1 Acidobacteriaceae bacterium | reverse complement strand
GGAGCGCACCTGACCTTTGTGCAACAGAAGGAAGCGCGAGGCTATGCGCATGCTGTGGCGTGCGCCCAGAGTTTCGTCAAGGACGAGCCGTTTCTCCATTTCGTTGGCGATCATATTTACGTTGGTGCGGAATCGAGCGGAGCCGCAAAGCGGCTGGTGGAAGCGGCATCGGTTGAAGGGTGTGCTATCTCGGCCGTGCAGGTGACGCGAGAAGCTCTGTTGCCTTTTTACGGCACTGTCGGAGGGCAGCCGTTGCCGGGCAAGCCGGGCTTCTATCGTGTGGATACGGTCCTGGAGAAGCCGTCACCGACCGAAGCCGAGCAGAGCCTGATTGTTCCCGGCCTGCGCGGTGGCCAATACCTTTGTTTTTATGGGATGCACGTGCTCACGCCGGCGGTCTTCGAAATTCTCTCTGCATTTTTGTCGGAGTCACCAGCGGCGCGGCCAAGTCTTTCTTCCGCGCTTGCCGTGCTGGCACAGCGCGAGCAATATCTGGCCATGGTTCAGGCAGGGCAGCGTTTCGATGTAGGAGTGAAATATGGCCTGTTTACCGCACAACTGGCCCTGGCACTGAGCGGGCAGGACCGCGACGAAGTTCTCAATCAGCTGCTCAATGTTTTGGCTGTTCGCGAGATGTTGTCTGCGAAAGAGGCCTGAGCGTGAGCGGACTTTGGAAAATCATCAAGGCCGCTGATCCTGAGTTGCGTAACCGCTCTCTCGACGCATATTGCCGCGACGCTACCGCGGCCGAGCTGCTGGCGGAAGCATCGCAACTCGAAGGGCTTAGGCGCTCCAGTGAAAACCTCTACGAGCGGGTTCGAGCACTTTTTTTTCTCCATGCGATTCACCGTTTTCATCTGCCGGCCAAGCGGGAGATTGGAATCGGCAGAGCGCTGATACCCTTTGCCGGTTACGAGAAATTGCTGAGCCGGCGATATGAAGAGGCCATTGCAATCTTCCTGGCGGCTCAGACCGCCGAGGGGCCGAGCGACGGACTCTCGAGCGCGCTTTCATCGGCTTATCGCGGGCTCGCCTTCCAGACGCTTGCCGACCAGGTAAGGCGCAGCGTGCGCTCGGTGCGCGGCAATCAGTGGATGTTTCGCAGCGGGCACCCAGCCGATTACCCGCTTCGCTTGCGCAAAGAGCTGCTCAGGCGAGGCCCCGGAGATCCCTATCCGATTCTGCATGAATCCACGCCTGTGCGGATGGACCTCAGCCACAGTGGCTGGAGCGACATTTTTTTTCTGGGCATGGATCTACCTGAAATGGCGCGCGTGCTCAATGTCTCTATCGACCTCGCGATTCATGGAGCGAGTGTGCATGGACCGAGACCGCCGGTCGAAGCCCATCTGCGCGTCATCGATCGCCCCATCATCCGCCTGGTGAGCGTAGATCTGGATGCGACCACGGAAATCAGCGGCCTGCGAGAGCTTTTTGACTTTGGCCGCGATTATCTTGGATTGCTCAAGGCAGCTGTGATCGCTTCGGGTATTGTGCCGCCCGGATTGGAAGGCTCAGGCCATCCGCTTGCCGATTTGCTTGCTCAGTTAATGCAGGGGAGCGGCGCTGGTATTGAGATTGTCAGCAAAGTGAACAATATCCCCAAGGGTTCGCGGCTGGCGGTTTCTACTACATTGCTCGCATCGCTGATTACTGTGTGCATGCGCGCGACTGGCCAGACTTCATGCCTCGCGGGCTGTTTGACTGAGGCGGAGCGCCGCGTTGTGGCGGCGCGCGCCATTCTCGGTGAGTGGTTGGGAGGGTCAGGGGGCGGATGGCAGGACTCAGGAGGCGTGTGGCCGGGAGTCAAACTCATCCAAGGAGTGCAGGCAGGCGAGGGCGATCCTGAATTCGGCATCAGCCGTGGCAGATTGCTGCCCAATCACCGCACTCTCACCGAGGCCGAAGTCAGCGAAGAGACCCGCCGGCGACTGCAGGAAAGCCTCGTTCTCGTGCACGGCGGAATGGCACAGGATGTTGGACCCATTCTGGAGATGGTGACCGAGAGATACCTGCTTCGCTGCGATGCCGAATGGACCGCTCGCCATCCTGCTTCGCTGCGATGCCGAATGGACCGCTCGCCAGACGGCATCTACGATTCTGGACGAAATTCTCGCGGATCTGCGCAAAGGGGATGTGCGTGCAGTCGGCAACGCGACGCAAAGGAACTTCGATGGGCCAATTCAAACCATCATTCCCTGGGCGAGCAATTTTTATACTGAGACTCTTATCAGAGAGGTGCGCGGGATCTTCGGAGATGCTTTCTGGGGATTCTGGATGCTGGGAGGCATGTCGGGCGGTGGAATGGGTTTCATTTTCGATCCCCGACGCAAGGCGGAAGCGCAAATCCGTCTGCAAGCCGTGATGAAGGAAGTGAGCGGCAGGCTCTCCAGTGGCATTGCCTTTGCCATGGAACCGGTTGTTTACGACTTCAGCATCAATGAACGCGGGACGTTCGCAGAGCTCAAAACCGGCAGCGCTGCGATTTTGCCCGATGGCTACTACAACATCGTGCTGCCTGCCATGCTGAGGAAAGATCAGCGTCTGCTGTCGGCCTGTGAGCGCGCTGACCTGGAGCGATTCAGCGCTCTCTGCCATGACGTTCCAGGCGCGCGCGACCGAAGCCGGGGCCTTCTTGATCGGCTGCTGCCGCGCGGCGATCACGACGAGGAGCACGGCGACTCACTGGATTCCTTGCTGACGCAGAATGGCTTCGATCGGATTCAGCATGAACGCATACGGGCAGAGCTGCGCGCCGGTCATATCGGGCTTGCCCAGAACCGGCTTCCCGCGCTGATGCAAATTGAAGATGCGGCAGCGGACAAGCTTCTTGATGCAAGACAGGGGGTCGATGCAAAGTACCGTTCGCTGGGAGAAACTGCGCTGGCAAGCGGAGCCTTAGCGGTCGTTACGCTGAGCGGAGGTGTGGGTAGCCGCTGGACGAGAGGCGCGGGTGTGGTGAAAGCGCTTAGCCCTTTCTGCCGCCTGACGGGAACACATCGCACCTTCCTCGAGGTGCATCTGGCAAAGAGCCGGCGCATCGGACGGCTCTTCGGCTGTACCGTGCCCCATGTCATTACCACGAGTTATCTCACGCATGGGACCATCGATGAGCATCTTCGCCGTGAACGAAATTACGGATATCCAGGGCCACTTTACCTTTCGCCGGGGCAGAGTGTTGGTTTGCGATTGATCCCTACAGTGCGGGACCTTCATTTTGCATGGGAAGAAACGCCGCAGCAGCTGCTTGACTCCCAGGCGCAAAAGGTGCGCGACAGTGTGCGTGCTGCGCTGATTGCTTGGGCGCAGCAAGCGGGTGAGGCCAGCGACTACACCGATAATCTTCCCTTGCAATGCCTGCACCCGGTAGGACATTGGTTCGAGGTGCCGAACCTTCTGCGCAGCGGCGTGCTGAAAAGGCTGCTCGATGCGCGGCCCCAGCTACGGCACCTCATGGTTCACAACATAGACACGGTGGGAACCGATCTCAATCCCGGCATCCTGGGATGGCACATAGCACGCAAGGCGGCGATGACGGTGGAAGTCGTGACGCGCCGTGTCGAGGACCGCGGCGGCGGACTGGCGTGCGTTGACGGGCGCATGCGTCTTGTGGAAGGGCTGGCATTTCCTTCAGAAGAGACAGAGTTCCGGCTTTCCTATTACAACTCCAATACATTTTGGATCGACATCGATGCACTGCTTCGCGTCTTTTCGTTGAGCAGGGACGACCTGGCGAATCAAGACAAGGTTGCCGCGGCCGTCCGCGCCATGGCCGCCCGCATGCCGACCTACATCACGCTCAAAGATGTGAAGAAACGGTGGGGCAAGGGGCAGGAAGACATCTATCCGGTGGCACAGTTTGAAAAGCTGTGGGGCGATATGACGGCCCTCCCGCAAATGGCGTGCGAGTACGTGATTGTGCCGCGCATGCGCGGCCAGCAACTGAAGGAACCCGCGCAACTGGATGCCTGGCTTCGCGACGGCTCTGCGGACTTCGTGACCAGCTTGTGCGAGTTTTAGAGCGTGATGAGCGAAGAATCGGCTCCTGCGGGTGGTTGCCGATGTTATTCTCGCCACGTGCGTGTGAAATATGACGACTCCAGTGCAACCTCCACCCGGCGAAACAGTGCGCAAGGTTTCCTTGTCAGGATTTCACCTGCTCAATTCCCCGCGCCTGAATAAAGGTACTGCCTTCACGCATCATGAACGCGACACCTTCAGCCTGCACGGGTTGTTGCCTCCTCATGTGGGGACACTCGAAGAGCAACTTGAGCGCCGCATGCAGGCGCTGGATGAAGTTCCGACTGCGCTCGGCAAGTACGATTTTCTGCGCGACCTGCAGGACAGCAACGAGACGCTGTTTTACGCGCTGGTGGTGCGCAATGTGGAAAAATTGCTGCCGCTCGTGTATACACCGACCGTCGGTGAAGGGTGCCAGCGATTCAGCGAAATCTGGAGAAAACCGCGAGGGCTCTTCCTCAGCTATCCGAACAAGGAGCGCATTACGCAGATTCTGAACCACTCGCGCTACGACAGTGTGAAATGCATTGTGGTCAGTGACGGGGAGCGCATTCTGGGACTGGGCGATCAGGGAGCGGGAGGGATGGGCATTCCTATCGGCAAAATGGCGCTCTATACCGCATTGGGAGGCATTCACCCGGAGAATTGCCTGCCGATCCTGCTCGACGTGGGCACTGATAACGAGGAGAGGCGGAAAAATCCCATCTATATTGGCTGGAGGCATCACCGCATCCGCGGGCTGGAGTATGACGATTTCGTCGATATGTTTGTGAGTGCCGTAAAGGCGCGCTGGCCGCACGTCCTGTTGCAATGGGAGGACTTTGCCGGAGCCAACGCTGCGCGTTTCCTGGCCAAATACCGGAACCAGTTGTGCACGTTCAACGACGACATTCAAGGGACGGCAGCGGTGACGACGGCAACGCTGATTTCGGCGATCAACGTGACCGGAATTCCGCTGGAGCAGCAGAGAATTGTTGTTTTCGGCTTCGGCAGTGCCGGGCTGGGCATTGCGAATCTGCTTACGCAATTGATCGGGGAGCAAGGTGTCTCACTGCTGCAGGCGCGCGGCTGCTTTTATGCGATCGATGTGAACGGCCTGATTACTTCAGAGCGGAAGGACGTAGATGCCTCGCAGTTGCCGTATGCGCGCAGGGAAGAGGAAGTGCGGGGCTGGAGGCAACCCAGCGGAGAAATCGGATTACTGGACGTCGTGCGTAATGTGAAGCCGACGGTATTGATCGGAGTGTCGGGGCAAGGCGGAGCCTTCAGTGAACAAGTGGTGCGCGAAATGGCAAAGCACACCAAGCGGCCCGTCATCTTTCCACTTTCGAATCCCACATCGCGCAGCGAAGCGACGCCTCGGGACCTGATGAACTGGACGGAGGGCAGAGCGCTCGTCGGAACGGGGAGCCCGTTCGGGTTGGTCGACGCCGGCGGGAAGAAGATTCGTATTGCTCAGACAAATAATTCCTACACCTTCCCCGGGCTTGCCCTGGGAATCGTCGCCTCAAAGGCGAGATTTGTGACTGACGCCATGGTGAAGGCTGCGGCGGCAGAGTTGATCCGCCATCTGCCCACGCAAACCGACAAGGATGCGAGCCTCTTGCCGCCGATTTCCGAGGCGCGGTGCCTGGGCCGCCTGATCGGTGAGGCGGTGGGAAAGCAGGCGATTCGAGACGGCGAAGCACAGATTGCGGACGAAGAAGAGCTCTTACGCGAGCTTGACGCGAACATCTGGGAGCCGGTTTATGAGCAGTACGAGCATACGCCGTAGTGTTTGCGCGCCCTTCCTCTGCATTCGGCATTCAGCGCAAAAGTGCGCACGGTTTTTTCCGAATTCCGGATATTATTTCGACTGCGGCGGGCGCGGGTTCACTTGAGCCTTCCGGTGAAGAAAGTTCGTGCCCGATCGGGCTCTAACCAGCCAACAGGCCGCAAGTTATGGCGTGATATGCTCAACGCAGAATTGGGAGCATCCTCGAATCAGCGCGCCATGGCAATCCACCCATCCAGCTCGCCGCCGCGGCCACGCCAGGTAGTGCAAGTCGGGGTGACGGGCCATCGACCCAACCGGCTGTCGCCCGAGGTCGCCGCCGATTTGCCACAGCAGTGCGAGGAGGCTCTGAAAGCCATTGCCACGCTGGCTGCTCGCGCGCACGACCCATTACTGCACGCGCCGGGACCGCCGCTGCTGCGCATCATTTCGCCGATCGCGGAGGGTTCAGACCGGATTGTGGCCCAGGTGGGGCTGGCCATGGGCGCTGATTTGCAATGCCCGCTGCCGTTCGATGCCGATGAGTACAGCCGCGATTTTGCCAGCGAGGGGTCGCGCGAAGAGTTTTTTGCGCTGCTGGCGAGGGCGTCTGCGGTTTTCGAAGCTGACGGGCGGCGCGACGAGGAAGAAGCCGCGTATGAGAACGTGGGCCGGATGGTGATCGAGCAATCCGATTTCCTGATCGCTGTCTGGGATGGGAAGCCCGCAGCAGGGCGAGGCGGGACCACGCAGATGATCGACGAGGCGATCGCGCAGAACGTACCGGTGGTGTGGTTGCACGCTGCTGAAGCTATGGAGCCGCACATCCTCGTAACGGACGAAAATGGGCAGCGAAAGCAATACCCACTGAAAATGCTGGGCGAAGTACTTGCCTCCCGGTTCACGCAAATCACCGGCGAAGACGAGGAGTCTCTTGTGTTGAGCCATGCATATTTCGCTGAGAAGCAGCCAAGATTCGACGCCGGGCGAATCTTTCGCATCTTTCGCGATCTAATCGCCCGCGGCAAGTTTCGCAGGGGGTCGTGGCGGGTAAGGGATTTCGAGCCGACGGCGCGCAGCGATTGGGAGAGCACGATCCCGACTAAGCCCGACTTGCCGGAAGCAACGCACCACTATCTGTTGGACAAACTCTGCCCGCATTATGCGTGGGCCGACGGTTTGTCGGTGAATTATGCGGGACTGCTGCGCAGTACTTCCATGGGAACAAGCCTGCTGAGCGCATGCGCAGTGCTGGTGCCGATCATCGGCTACATTCTCCGTTATTCGTTCCGCATCGAAGTCCGGTACAAAATTCCGACATGGTTGGAATTGGGGTTAATTGTAGCGATTTTGTCGATTACGTTTCATGGGCAGCGAAGACACTGGCATGAGCGCTGGCTTAACTACAGGCAATTAGCAGAGCTTCTTCGGCAATACTGTTACCTGGCTCCGCTGGGGTGCCCCCTGCCTTCACCACGTCCTCCCGCCCACGTTGGCTCTGACCCGCACCGATCATGGGTGGACGGCATGTTTCGAATAATTGCCCGCGATATTGGATTAGCGCCCGGCAATGCGAAACCCGGCTATCTGCTGGCGATAGGGGAAATGATCGATCACATCCTGGCTGGGCAGATTGACTACCACAAAGCCAACCACAAGATCATGCACAGACTCAGCCATCGCGTGCACCTCATCGGGACCAGCCTGTTCGTGGTCACGCTGCTGGCGTGCGTTGCGCACCTGCTGCCCAGCAGCAGGCAAGAGTCGCCATGGCTGGTGTCGTGGCTGGTGGTGCTGGCTGTCGTTCCGCCGGCTTTGGGTGCGGCATTTTATGCCATCGCCAATCAAGGGGAATTTGCGCGCAGTGCTGATCGATCGGCGACTATGGAAGAGGTGCTGCAGTCTCTCCGCGCCAATGATCTCGATGAGGCGATCAAAAGCGTGCCCGAGGGCTCAGCGGCCTTGTGCCGAGCGGCGCAACGCATTGCGGGTACCATGATTTCTGAAACCATGGATTGGAGCTTCGTCTTTCGCTACCGGAAGTTGAACCTTCCCGGCTGATCGGGTGTGGCCGGGGCAGTTCGTGGAGGAGTATGGGCAAGCATTCTCGAGTCAAATGGATCATCGCAGGCGCATTTGTCTCCATCGGGCTCGGTTTGTGGGGATTCGCCCGGGCGGGGAATGATTTCAGCCCCGAGCCTGGCGCCCCGAACAGCAAATTCCTAAGAGAATACCAATATCAGGAATTCAAGAAGACTCCGCCGCCTTGGCGGACGGAAAATCCCTCTCCGTGGCTGGAATTCTGGAAGTGCGTTTTCAGCGCCGTCGGACTCATCCGGTTTTACGATCTCTATCAACCCGGCGAAGCTCCCTGGCAACTGATCGCTGCACAATTCCTGGTCCCGGGCATAGCGCTCTTCGGAGCTGGGACGGTGTTCCTCGTCGGAGTCAGAAAGAATCTTCGCACAGCTCTGGCGCGGCGCAAGTCGAATCACACCGTCGTCTGTGGCATCGGGGATGTGGGCATGCAGGTGATTCAGAATCTGCGCACGTCGGGTCAACACGTTGTCGCCGTCGATCTCAAGGATAATTCGTCCGGCGCCGCAACCTGCGAAAAAAGCGGAGTTCCGCTGGTGCAAGGCGACGCCAAGAATCCCGAGGTCCTGCTCGCGGCGGGCATCCGGCGGGCGCAAACTGCGGTGATCACCACCGGCTCGGACGGCGAGAACCTGGATATTGCTCTGCAGATCAATTCCATGAATGCTAATGCCGCCGATCTAGGATCCGGCAGAATTCGTGTATTGGCGCAAGTGCGCAGTGACTGGATGCGCAGGAGGGTGACAGCCAGCGAAAGGCGCGCTGAGGGCCTGGCCAACATCGATCTGCGTCTCTTCAACCCGTTCACTGACGCGGCGCGTATGCTCATCAAGCGCTTGCACCTGCCGCCCCGCCCGGAGTTTGAGGCGCAAACCTTCGTTCTGATTGGCTTCGGTGCCTACGGCCGCGAGATCGCACTACATCTGATCCGAGCGTACCCGGTGGCGCTTGGGAGGACACTGAAGATCCTGGTTTTCGACGAGAAGGCCGAGGAGGCAAAAACGCGCTTTACGGTCACCGATCCCGCAGCTCTGGACCTGGCGTCGGTGGAGTTCGTCACGGCATCGGTCTCGGAGTGGTCTCCGGACCTGACGCGGATCGTTGAGCCCAAGCTGGAGGAAGCAGGGCGGCTGCTGGGTATTGTGGTGGCCATGGGCGACGACCAGGTGACTCTGAGCACCGCGCTGGATGTGCGCTCGCTGCTCGACCGCAATAACCATCTCTACGTACCGATTTACGTGCGTCTCGAGTATTACCGCCAGTTGGGTAAGCTGGTGCGCGAAATGGAGAAAATGTCCAACTTCAGCGGACGGGTCGAGATTTTTGGAACGCTGGAAGAAACGCTCAGCCCGGATGTTTTGCTCGGGTCGAAGCTGGATGAGTTTGCGCAGGCGCTTCACGCCGACTATCTGAAACGGTCCACCAAGAATCCCCAGGCGGCCGTGCCGTGGGATGAATTGCCTCAGTTCTATAAGATGTCGAACCGTTGGCGCGCGGACCACACGCCGATACTGATGGAACTGGCGGGAATGCACCTTGAGGAGGTCGCTTCGCCAACCGTGGCCAGGCTGAGCGATGACCAAATTGAGAGGCTGGCAAGGCTCGAGCACCGCCGCTACTCTATCGAGCGGCGCCTGGCTGAGAATAGGCCTCGTTCGGCATGGCGAGACGACCCCAGCCTGTACGACTGGACCGACTCGGCGGACAATAAAAAGGAGTTGGCGCCAGGAAATAAGGATTACAACCGGCAAGAAGTGGCCAAACTTCCGCAGATCATGGCGGAGGTGGGTATCGAACTGCGCCCGGTGCGGGCCATCCGCCTCTACGGCGAGTGGCTGGCCGAGGCGACAAAAGAGGTCGATCAGGCGATCGCCGATGCGCAGCCTGCGCACTACAATCTGATCGTCGATCTTGACAACCCCGACGCGATTCGCGCGGCCGGGCGTGCCTTGAAATTGCCATCGCGGAGCGTTTGGCTGATTTCGAATGAGCTGCCACCCGAGCTCGGGCCGCGAAGAAAGGCCAAAGCAAACGAGCCGGAAGAGCGTCCCGCGGTGACTGAGCAGGCCAATGGATGGGCAAGGAAGGCTGAAGTCGCACTCGACGTTAGCCCGGCACCTGAAAACGATTGACGCGGCCTTTACATTCAAGGATGATGGAGTCAAATTAACTTCCATCCCCCCGACGGAGGAATCTATGCGCGCAGCTCAATCGCTCTGCCGTTATCTCCCAGTTGTGTCCCTGGTGTTGGCACTATCACCTTTCTATGTTTGCGTCGTCCATGGGCAGACGAACCAGGCGCAGGCATCTGAGATAAAGATCGATTACACAGGGAGCCTGATGGGCTTTTACCGGATGGAGTACGGCGAGGACTCGACGAACGCGGTCCTGCCTCCCGTACAGAGCTTCCTCAAGGTTCGCCAACTGGATTCCAGCAGGTTGCTGCTGGGGATGGGTGACAACTTCGGGCCGGAGTTCGGCGCATCGCTGCAATTGGAGGGCGCAAAGCCCTGTGATCAGCCGCCCAAGCAAACGCCCAGCGGCGAGGGACGGCCGGAAAGCTTATATAAGGATGACGATCGCGTTCCCAATGAGGCGCAGTGCGACAACGTGCTTAACTTCCTCATGCATGCGGGCTTTCGGGCGGTAGTTCCAGGAAGCCAGGACTTTATGTACACGGCGCGCTGGCTGCGAGAAGCAGCTGTGCTGGTCTCGCAGGTATCGCATGCTGACCTGAATGCGGCTCCCTCGACGGTTAAGATTTCGGATCAATGCAAGAATGTCGTCCCGGGTAAGAGCAAAGACGAGGACGTGCAGAAGTGTGCATGGGAAGAAGTTTTGCAGCAACGTAAAGCAGATGCCCCGGCAGAGCGGAAACTCATCAGCAATCCGGAAAACCAGCTTTATATGCTCGGCGCCAACCTCCGCATTTCGATGAAGGCTAAGGGCGCAGAAGAAGGTGACTCCGCCGGCGGTGCGAACGGGGGTAGTGGGCAGTGCCCGCTCCTGTTCAGCAAGAATCCATTTGCGCGGGAGGAGTTTCGCTGCGATGGCAATGAGCCGGAGCCGTTCGACTGGCTCAACCGCCTTGACCGGCTCAGCAGGAGCACCACGGCATTGCAGGCGATTCGTGAACTGGCTACCGGGACATCGATGTCAGCCGCTGGAAAAGTGGCGGGACGGAATGCACTGGTGAGCGACGAGATTGCCATCATGCAGTCGGCATGGGGTTCGCCCCAGGCATGGACATCGCCTGACTCTTCGAAGAAGAACGAGCTTCCGACTTTGCCGGGTAAATTTGGGATGGGGACGCGTGAGAGCGGCAGTCCGGACCTCACTTTGGATATGGTGAACGGTCTGGAGAAGGCTTTTTCCGGATTACCGGCCTGCCAATCCGGCGCAGCCTTTGACAGTGACGTCGACAAGGCCAACGCAGCGGATTTGTGCATCTACGCCAAGCGAATGGTCGAAATTCTCGGCAGCTTGGGCGAGAGCCTGCAAGACAGCAGCAAACCCGGTCCATGTACCGTTGACAACGGGACACCCAGCCCAGGCGCCTGCTTTCTGCTCAGCGAAGAGGCAAGAATCGCGGCCATCAATGGCTTGCTTCGCACCATTGCTCATGAAGAGAAGGATGTTGGCTACACCGTGGCGGACGCGGGAGACGGCAGCCATATCTTGATTGTCGGAGTTGTCGGCGAAGACACCATGAAGGCGGTGTCGGAGACCAATCTTGATTTGTGTATTGCCGGTAAGCCCAGTGACGCGAGTGACTTTTCAACCTGCGGCGATCGCAGAAAAGCCGGCAAATCCGGCGGCGAGCAGCAAGTTCTGGTCGCGGATCCCATGGAGGCAACCGAGGCCATTGTCCGCGGCGCGAGATTGCTCGAGGAAAAACCCTTCGAGCGTGTCGTAGTGATGGCGCAAATGCCTCACACCGAGGCAGAGATTCTCTCGGAACGCGTCAGGGAGCAACTCAAGCTGGCCAATGCGAGTCAACAGGTGGATGTAGTGCTGAGCGAAATCGAGTCGGGCTACGGCACGCCGCACATCACGCTCACTTATCAGGCTCAGGATGGGGCACAAGCCTCCCACCCGGCTCCTGTGGTGACTCCGCGCACCAGCTACTCTTCCCAGACCGGCAGCTATCCGGGAGCAGTCTCGCTGCTGACGCTGAGCACTGAAGCCGACAACAGCTTTACGCTGGCGAATCAGCGCGATGACAATTTCAAGATTCCTGACGTCGGTGAGTCCGACACGACCATCTCTCTCCTTTACAAATTGGTAGAGACGCTCAAGAATGCTGCAGCCGAGCAGCCCAACCCTTCCGCGACGGTTCAGAACGCCTCGTCGCAGACCGGAATGGGACAGGACTTGGAAAGCAAGCAGAAAGCCGAGTTTGCGCTTCTGCGTGACCTGCAGAAATCGTCGCCGCCCAAGCCCGACGTGGTTCTGCTGCAGAGCCGGGATGTGGAACTGGATGCGATCGGCAAAGGATACACCGACTACCAGATGTGCGCCGGGGAGAAGACCCAGGAGGGCAAGGACGAGAAGACCAACCAGGAAAGATTCCAGCTTTGCGAGCTGCGCTCGGCCCTCGATCGCATCTTCTGGAAGGGCGACTACCTGGAATATGTCGCGGTAACGGGAAAAGAACTGGAACAGATGCTCGGCTTATCGCAAAGCAACATGGCACAGCAGGCTCAGCTGGCCGATACCGGCCCCACAGGGCAGTGGTTGATTTCGTATGGCATTGTGCAGTCGAGCCTTAGCAATTTAACCCAGGTGAGCCAGAACGACGAGCCGCTTTGGATTCCCGTCGATCCCCATTGCAAAGGAGCATCGGGCGGGCAGCCAACTTATTGCATCGACGGGACACCGATTAGCGACGATGCTTACTACTGGCTGTTGACAACCGACCAATTGGCGCAGGACAAGGCTATTTACGGAACGCTGCAAGCACTGCCGACGAACATGCACAAGGTAACGGAGAGATTCGTCAGCAATCCGCTGTCCCATTTCCTGCAAAATAATCTGACGGCTCAGGGCGAAGCTCAACCCAGCCTGGCGATGGATCTGTTCAATGGAACCAGCGAGACAGTGAAGCCAGTGGAAACGGTTATCACGGCGGATAACGAAAGGTTCCAGCAGAGGGGGCTCTATCAGGTTGATTTTGCCAAGGTGATCGCCAGCTTCAATTCACGCGAGGCAGTGGGAGGAAATCAGTTTGTGGCTTCGTACTTCCAGGGCGTGTCTGACGCGCGTGCCACGGCGCCCAACCAGCAGTCTCTCGACCTGGAAATGGGCAGCCGCATTTTGGCCAATGTTTCCAGTCCGGGACCAGGCGAGTCGAAGCGGTTTCCGCCGTTCTCCGTTGGGGAACAGAGCGCCTTTTCCTACGACCGGGCAGTCATCGGCAATTTGACGGGCAAACCTATCAACGCGACCTATCCGTTGAATAATCTCACTGAAGGCGCCTTCCTGCAGGTGCGTCTCGGCGGCGGTGCCGGGGCAGACGCTGTGCGTGGCGTGCAAACGCTGCCACGGAGCCTGTTGGTTTTCACGCCGCATCAATATCAGCTTGAAATCGATACACCCTATTTGTTCCTTACGTACTCGTCTGGCCAAGTGCCTTCCGGCGAGCTCACCGTCCAACTTCCACGCATCAGCGCATGGACCGATCGCGCCGGTTTCAGGGAGGAGTTTGGGCAGGGCCACTCCAAATTCGCCACCAGATTCCTGCCCACGGTTGGAAGCTACTTTGAGACGGGCATGGAATTCAACATATCGAATGGCAACCTGTCGTCTCTGACGCTGCAGACGACCACGTCGACCGGGCCCAAGCAAAAAACCTGCCCCGTCTTCGCGAAGATCACACTACAAACCTGCTTCGGCAGCGCACTCTATGGGACTCCGGCCATCGTGCTTACGCTTAACGACACAACAACCGTCGTCGGCAAGCCTTTCGTGCAGACCCTGCATACGCCCGGCTACTATTGGGACCTCCATCTCCAAAACCATATTTATGGCAAGGCCGGCGGGCAGAAGCAGATCAGCCTAGTAACGGATTCACAGGGGGATTATTATTTCGGACGGCCGCCGGCAGCCGAATTGCCTACGCAGACCGAATATGCCATTCCGCTGAACGTGTCGCTGGTGCTGCCGTCAATTGGAAACCTCTCGTTCGCGCCAACCTACTCCGCGTTCTTCTACGCAAACCAAGTGAGCAACCAGAGTCTGCTGGTGAACACCTTCTCCATTGCGGCACGATGGTATTTTGCCCGCGATGCACGTGTGCCTGTGCCCAAACAGGCTCCGTTGCCCGGACCGCAGTCGGCGAATCAGACGGTAACGGGGAAATCGCACTAGAAGGAGAGTTTTGGAACGGGCACTGTCTTTTACAACTGTGCCGCAACCGCCACATCAATAATTGCGGCGGAGCCTTGCTTTACCGCGGATCCTCCCCTGTATCCGCGCCGAGAATCCGCGCCGTGGATCCGAATCTACGGAAATTGCTGAATGTGAGATCGTTGCGTCTAAGCACATCCCCCATCGTCCCGCTCGCCTTCGTGACCAGTTGCGCGCTTACCGGAAGAAGATAGTCGTGGTTGTTGATAGCCACGTAGTCGTAGTCCACACGGATAGCCACCTTGCGAATGGGAAATCTCTTCGGCTGCTCATCCGTAATGATCGTGAAGCTCTTCACCCCATGCGTAGCCTGATCGATGTAGATTCGGCCATGGTATGCCACATTGGCTACGGCCTCGGGAAGCGCGTTCAACACAAAGACTGAGTTCTGCTGCTCAACACGATAGTCGAAAACCTCCGCCGGCTCGCCCCGCAGTGTGCTCGTCTCCTTCCAGACAAATATCGCCTTCGATTCCGGTTTGAAGATATTGGTCAACGCCTCGCCGAATTCGCCGGTCGAGCTGACTCTCGTCTTCGACAACTCTCCTACCCTTTCGCCGCCGATCAGAATCCTAGCCTCTTTGTGGTTGACGTAGGTCAGCAATTCTACAATCGTGTCCTTGAACAACCAGTCCCCGTTGCCCTTCGCATCGTAGCGTTGTGTCGTCTGCTGGCAGATCAGGTTGGGCAGCGCGTCCCCGTAGTCGAGAGCGTTCTTGCGCGCGTCGGCAAGAATCCGGTCGAGTCTTTCCTGCGCCGGGTGATCGGCGGTCTGCTGGGCTGCTGCCAGCCCGGGCAAATCGACGGCAATCAGTGCATCCGGCGTTGGGGCGGCTCCCCCAATCGCCACCTGGCGCCCACCCTCTCCCCTCAAAACAAATTCGGCAGATTTCTCTGCGGATTTTTCGCCCTGAGTCAAGGTTGCCCGCACCTCGTACTTTCCATCCGCGGCCGAGCTGATCGAGAAACTCACCATAACGGGCGAAAATCCGCCGTCGGCCTTTAAGGTCGAGGTCAGCGGGCCGCCCTTGAGCGGCGCCCCATCGTGCAGAACCTCCAGCTTGACGGTCGCCGCCGCCTGCGATTTCGGGTCAGTGTGCGCAAGAAAAAAAATCGACATGGTGTGAGTGCCCGCCGGCAATTCCCCGTATAGGTTTGGGAGCACTCGCCGCTCACCCCGCCACAACAGATCTGGTTCGGCAGCCGTATTTTCCGCCGGCTCGATTCCACGCACCACCATCAAGTCGCTCAGCCCGGGCTCAGGCCGCGCAGCGACAACTTCGAAGTTCTGCCGCTTCGCCGCGGCTTTGCCGCTGTTGTTGTCCAATATGGCCGTTTCAAGAACGTAAATGCCGGGCGGCGCCGCAAAACTGCGCTCGAACGAAATGAATGCCGGCGCGGTCTCGGAGTTCCTGTCTGACGACCAGCGGCGCGCAATGTCCTCGCTGAATCGCTCCATCTGCGTGCCCGAGCTGTCAACCACGGTGGCGAGAACCGAAATATGCGCCGAACTCAGATGCGTGCTCGTATCCGCGCGAACCTCGAGTCCGCTTACCGGTATCTCCAGCGCTAGCAAATCTACGTTGCCCTCGCCCGCATGTTCCATCTCCATCACCCGGGCGCGGTATTCCACATCTCCGGGAGGTTGCGGGCGGTTGAGTAAGGCCATCAACGGCATTTCGAACGGTTGAGGGGGGTCGGCGATTTCCGCACCCGGCGGCATTGCCAGGTAGGCTGTGGGCGCGCGCATGCTCAGCCCCTTGCGCGAGGTCTTGAATGCGGTTGTGTGATAGGTCCCGTCCAGCGCGCCTGCCCCGGGAACAAAGGATGCCTCGTAATAAGTCGTCAGGCTCCCGGCCATTTCCTTTAACTGACCGGTCATGCGTCCGCTGCCGTTCAGTACATCGCCTCCGGTCTCGGTAGCGAGCATGGTCATGTTTTCTTGCGCCATGAGTGTGGTTTTCGTCACTGATTTCGCACCCACCTGCAAATCCCAATTAAGGTTTTGCGTTATGGCCGCCTCCTCAGAGAGCGGAGCCAACGGGCCGGAATTCATTTGGCGCAGCCCGCCAACCTGGTCTGCCGAGCTCTCGCCGGCCATCAGGTCGCTATCCCTCGGATCCAGCAACTCGTCGGTGAGAACAACATAGATGCTCAAGCCGGCGCGATTGGCCGCGCCCACGATCGACTTGAATCCGTCCTTGGCGTGATTATCGCTGTCCAATCTGTAGTACGGGTCGCTGCCCCCTCGCGCAATTGAGGTGAAATAGACAATCGCCTTGCGCCCCGGGAGCGATTGCTGTGCCTCAACCAAGGCAAGCAGGCATGCCTGCGAAACAGACAGGTGCTGATCCCTGGCAATGTGGCTCGAATTCTCGAGCGCGGTATTCATCGCGCGAGCCAGAGCGCGTTCGCGCACGCTCGCAACCCCGGAAGCGTCCCGCCCCGTCTTTGCTGCCTGCATCAGGCGCCGCTCGAGCGAATTTGCCTCGATCTTGGTTCCATAAACCCCGGGCTGAACCGCGGCCAGAACTGATTCTTCAGTCGCCTTGCGGCTGGCGCTATCTTCCTGTTGAATCTGCAACCGCCCCCACACGTCTGCGACGGCAAAACGAAAATCGCCGGCCGGAAGCGATTTCAGAAAATTCGACGCCGATCTGCGCAGTTTTCTCGCTGTTTCGCGCGCGGTCGAAGCGGAGGCGGCGAAAAGCGAGTCTTCTGATACCCTTTCGCTGTCCGCCATCCCCGGACGGTCAAAAAGCAGGGTGATCAGCGGCTCATTCTGCCGGTCTCCATTCACCAGGTGCAGCTCGGTCAGCCTGGCGGGCTTGCCATTGTCGGCAACCGTGACTTGCTCCGGCTTTAGATCGAGAACCGGCTTCTTGTGCCGGTCGCGAACTGCCAGGTCCAGCGAAACCGCGTCACTTCCAGGTTGCAGACTTGGTTGCTCCGTCGCAGCCGGTGCCTGCGAAAACAATGATGTCGTGCCGATCATGAGGGCGATCGCTGCCGTCGCCGGGTAGATTCCAATCCGCACCATCATTTTTCCCGTTGTTGCCGTTGATTGATAGACTGCCGGCGTGTAACCCTGGCTTGTGAGGGATACCAAAATTGTTCACGACCCTCTGTTTGCTGCTCTTTGATCCGTATTTCCGTTCTACCGCATCACGATCAAGGTCATAACCACTTACCAAACAAACGATGTAATTGAGTCCGACGGCAATGCGACCCTGAGAACCCGATCTCCGAGTCTGCAGTCCACCTGTTTCCCTGCGTTGTTGCTGTTGGTCAGCACCAGCACGCGGCTCTTGTCAGGGTTCTCGGCCGCCACGTGGTCAATGCCGGATAGTTCTCCTGAGGTTGCGAAAACGCGCGCCCCTCTTTGCATGAGTTTTGAGTAGTGAGGAAACGCATAGTAGTTCCCGCTGTAGGTGAGTGCTTTGGTTTTCGAGTCGATTGAGACAAGTCCTCCACGGCGCATGGGACGGGGCGGAATAGTGATGTCGGGGCGCCCGTTTTCATCCAGCAGCAGATTCCAGACGCAGATGCACCTGGCCCAGTTCCGGAGCATACCCGTAAAAGAACTGGACCATCTGGCCCAATCTGTTCCGTACGGAGGAGGAACGGGCCGCGGCTGCTGGTCCTGGTGATGCGGTTCGTACGGACCGAAGAGATGAGCCGGCGGTCCCCCTTCGGTGAAATACATGTGCTTATCGGGGAACATCTCGTGAATCCGCGACATTGCGTCGGGTGTCCCCGCATAAGAGTGCCAGGCAACGCCGTCCACATACTTGGCTACCTGCGGGTTGCTGAGTTCATCGGCCACGCGGCCCCATAAGTTGTAGTTGTGATCGAGGATCCAGATCTTTGTCGCCAGTGACGCTTTTTCGAGCGCAGGTCCCAGATGAAGCGCAACAAAAACCATTTCATGTTGCTGGGCCCAAATGGTGGCCGGAAAATGTCCGTCCTGATCTGTGTCCACCTCGTTATTTACGGTAATCGCTGCAACCTTGACCCCGGCGTCGGCGTAAGCCTGAAGAAACTTGACGAAATACTGGGCGTGGGCATCAAACCAGCGTTCCTTCATGCAGCCGCCGAGCATCGATCCCCCGCTCTTCATCCATCCTGGCGGGCTCCAGACGCAGGAGAACAAATAGAGATCGGGATTGATCTGCTGCGCTTCTCGTATTGTCGGCACGATCCAGGCCAGGTCCTGTTCGATGCTGAAATGATTCAATTCCGGGTCGGGCTCGGGAGTGTCGTCGTAACTGTACATCTTCGTCGAAAAGTCACTCGTTCCGATACAGCTCCGCCCCACCGAAAGGCGCAACCCGGATGGCCCATAAAGATCCGCCAAAAGTGCGTGCCGTGCATCCGGGTCCATCTGGTGCATCAGGTAGCTCGAGGCGTCAGTGAACGCTCCGCCGAACCCGAGAATCTCCTGACACGTCGAGTCGGGCTCGAGATAAATCGCCAGCGGCGACAACTCCTCGCCCATTTCCCATACAGGCAGCGACTGAACGGGTGTGAATTTTTCTTGTGAGCTCGTTCTCCAGGCTTGCACCGGGCCGGGAGCGGTCTGCGATTCTGCGTACAGCGATTTCGCCTCTTTTGCGGCCACTGCGCCACCAACGGACGCAGCGAGTTTGAGGAAGTCCCTGCGGCTTGCGTTTGGCATCGTTCCCCCCAGAAGTTGCATTCCCCTGAAATCGGTGTTCTCAAGAACAGTTTCCAACCGGAAGATGTGATCGCGGCTAACATTTATAGCAGGGCAATCGATTGTTTGCAAGTTATTTCTGGCCATAACCCTGCAAGTTACCGCCCTCTCAGCTCCGCCAAACTAATTCGCGTTCCATGCATGGCGACACAGAGTCCTCATCCGCACCTGAAGCGGCTGAATGACGGAGATTGTAGATGGATTTCTTAGGGGATGAAACCGGAACCGGCGCGCCACGGAGCAGATTCGACGCGGCAACAGCGGCAGGTTTTTCTGAGGCGGCGAATCCGACTGGGCACGGGCGTCTTGATGCCTGCACGGGGAACAATCGCGAGCCTGAGATTCAGCCCGCGCGCCACGCTCTGAGGGGCTGGGAGGTTAATTACGCCGCAACGCGAGAGTAACCAGGGTGCCAATGATAACGCCAGCTGCGAGCAGGATGCCGACTGCTTGAAAAGGGTTTCGTTTGATTGCGTAACTGGCATCGTGGACAGCGTCCTCAGCAGCATCCCGCCCCTGCTTTATGGCGCGAAGCGCCGATTGAACGCCGTCGTCCACGGCATCGCTCACGATTGACTTGATGCGGGAGACCTCGCGGGAAATGTCATCGATCGTTGCCTGCTGTTCGTGTAGGTCCACTGCCATATGATTCGCCCCTTGATTCATGGTTCGGCGGAGTCCTGGACGGCTGAAGCCGCGGCGACTCCTCTTACTATCTGATGTGTTCAGGTCTGTTCCTGTTGTCCGGCAGTCTGGTCTTACGGGCAATTTGCCCGTGTCAGCATCCCGCCATCAGCTTCTTGCATTGCATCGCGTTGTTCGAAATTACCGCGAGCGGCGCGCGAGAGTACCGGTTCTAAGGATTCTTGCTGAGGCGGCGATAGTAATCTGCGACGGCGTCCTGATATCCCTCGGGAACGGCATCGGGTTTGCCCGCGCGAGCGCCGGACGAGGCGCCGTTGTGCTGGAGCTGAAGCTCAAGCTTGTCCACCGAGCTGAGAATCTCCTGGTGCATCTGCTCCACCATCGCAGGGTTTCCGGGAAAACGGCTCGGGTCGAGGTGCTGCATCTGCCGCGTAAGATCAGCCACGTCTTTTGCGGCCTGAGGGTCGTCGCGAACCATTTGGCGCAGCTGGTTCAGCTCGCGGAGCCCCTGCTCGAAAGTGCGTTCCGTGTCGGCAGAATTGCCTGAGGCGTCGCTTGGCGCAGGTTGCTGCCGGCCGCGGGAGCGCGGTGTGTTATTGCCGGTGTCGAAATTGCCCCAAACCGTGCCGTCTCTGCCGCCTCCACCATAGCGCGTGTCACCGCTGAATCCGTCGCCCGCTACGCTGTTTTGGTTGCGAGAGCCGGGGGCGAATTGCGCGCCATCGCCCGCGCGCTGGCCATTGCGGCTCAGTGCGCCATTATTGCTTGGTGGTTGGTTCGATCTTTGTCCATTCTGACCGTTTCGATCCGTTCCGGGTTGATTGGTGCGGCCGTTGGCGCCTTGCGCTTGCGCCATGGCTTCGAGCTGGCTGCGCAGCCGTTCCACTTGATCGAGGGCGGCCGATTGGTCGCCGGGCGTTGCGCCGTTCTGACCTGCGCCGCGTTCACCCGGTTTGGCCTGACCCATCGCGCTCTCTGCCTGCTGCAGTTGCTGGCTCAGCTTGGCGAGCCCCTGCGCGATCTCGCCTTCGGTGCCATTGGAATTGGGATTGATTCCGCTACGCAGCCAGTCGGCCGTTCGCTGCACATGATTGTCGAGATCCGATTGGTCCATCTCAGTAAGTGCATCGCGCAGCTTCTGCGACGCAGCAGGTTGATTGGGAGCCATTTCCCGCGCCGCGTCGCGTACGTTTTTCTGGAGCTTCGATAAATCGTCGCTAAGCTGCTGCCGCTCCTCAGCAAGCTGGTCACGTTGGCGAAGGCGCGCCATCATGGCTTGAAGATCGGGAGTGCCCGAGTCGGCCGAATCGGAGCCGGCAGATTTTGCATCGCCGGAACTTGACGCGGCAGAGGATGAATCATTCTGCTGGTTGGCGAGCTTATCAATGCGTTCGGCCTGGTTGCGCTCCTCCTGCGTGAGGCGGGCAGCCTCGCGCGCCAGCGAGCCCAGCTTGTCCGAAGCAAGCTGCTGCTGCGTGCCAGCCAAGAGACTCGCTGCGTCTTGCAGGCGATCCGCAGCCTGGCGCGCCGAATCGGAATTCTGCTGTGATGCGCCATTACGCCGCATCATCTCGGTCGCTTGTTGCAAGCGGCTGAGCGCTTGCTGCACGCGCTCGTCGCCGTTCTGGTCTGAGGCCGCACTCGAAGCCTGGGCATCGGCCTCTCGGCTTTGCGAACCACTCTGGCCGACGGAGCTGCCCTGCGACGCAGAATTTTGCTGCGATTTTGACGGCGACGACTGGGAACTGGAATCAGTCGAACTCCGCTGGCCCTGCTGGCCATTCCGT
>JASHYS010000103.1 GCA_030042915.1 Acidobacteriaceae bacterium | reverse complement strand
AGTCGCCGTCACGGGCGTCCCCGCCGTGGTGGTTACCGACGACGGACTGGCAGTTATCTGAATGCTTTGAGGAATCACCTCGAACGTGGGCAGCGTAACGGTCTCGCTGGCGTAATTCTGGTCGCCGTTGTACTGTGCGGTGACGTTGTAAACAGCTGTGGGAAGATTGATCAGGCTGAAGTCGGCAATCCCGGTGGCATTCAGCGAGTTCTGCGCCTGCGTCGCATCAATGGGCTGCCCGTTCTCCAGGAAGCTCACCGAGCCGGTGGGCGTTCCCACATTCGAAGTGACCGAGGCCGTAAACCAGCCACCCTGCCCGGCCTGGATAAAGTAGGTGCCCAGGTACAGTTGCACGATTTCCGGATCGGGAGTGCAGCTCTCCCCTTGTGTCCAGCTCAGGCAATTCTCGTTCCCCGGCGGCCCCACCGCAAACGTCGGTTTTGCCCGCGCAATAGTGAACGTTGTCGTGTAGGCGCTTCCCGCGAAACAGACCGGCGTCCCCGACGAGCAAGAGTCCAGCGTCGAGCCCGCCGTGCCTTCGCCTCCGTAGGTCGCCAGCACGTTGTACGATCCGCCCGACAGATTGGTGAAGCTGAATGTGCACGTGCCCGAGGCGCTCAGGGTGCAAGTCTGGTCGTCCTGAGAAATACCGCTGCCCGGAACCTTGATGATCGCCGTGCCCTGCGGCGTACCGCTGCTTGAGGTCACGGTCACGGTCGCTGTCTCGCACCCTGGATAAGTACTGGCACCCGAGCATCCTGTGCCGCTGGCCGGCGCGAAGGTCACAACAATATTGCTGGCGGGCCGGAAGTCTTGCACGATGTTGGCCGAAAGAGCCAGGTTCAACCCAGCCGTAGCATTCGCAGCATTGCTCGCTACCGTTGCTGATGCATCGGTTGCGCCCACACCGGCAGGCGGGGTTAATGAGTCCAAAATGTCGAATCCGAGATAGCACGAGCTTCCCGGCGAGGTACTGGTCGACGGGCCGCAGGCAGGCGAGTTCAGCGTCGCCTCCACTACCGAGAATTCGCCCGCATTCGGTTGCGTGATGGCGTCATTCGATAACGCAGCCAGCGTCAAAGGCGTGTTGCCCACGTTGAACAACTGCGCGTCGGCCTCGTAGGGCACAGCCGGATTGATCTCCGCGTAGAAGTTGTTAAAGTTGACCGCGCCGTTGATGCTCAGTTGCGACAGGCCCGCCGTCGAACTGGAGCCGTAGTCGGCATAAACGTTCGCCAACCCGTCCAACGCCACGCTGATGGGCAATTCTGAGTTGCTGGAGCCCAGGCCGCTTGCCACCGAAACTGCCCCGTTCACATTCAGGCCCGAGGACGTCGAAGTCACTTGGTACGGAATCCACACAATTCCGTTGGCGTCCGACACAAACACCGAGCCCGAAGGGTCGACGGCCAGCCCCGTTACCGGCGCCGCCAGCTTGCTGGTGATCTCGGTTGCCCCTCCAAAGGGCATCGTGATCTCCCACAAGTTGTTTCCATCCGCCACCCATACGTTCCCTGAATTGTCGGTGGCGATGGCCGACGGCCCCGTGAAGCCGGCGCTGCTCGCCAATGTTTGCAGTGGCGGCAGGTTCTGCCGCAAAAGCTGCGACTGCGGGTTGGCCAGTTCGACCACCTGCTTGTTGGTCTTATCTGCTATAAATACGTCGCCCATGTTGTCTACGGCCAGGCTCAGGTCCGAGCCCAGGCCGCTGGCAATCTCGGTCTGCTTTGACGTAGCCAGCGCGCCGTTGATGAAGGGAATGATGTAGACCTTGCCCGAGTCGCCGATATAGACATCGCCCGCCAGGTCCACTGCCACGCCGGTGGGCGCCGACAGGCCGGTTCCCAGGTTCGTTGTGGGCGTGGTCGCCGCTGAGGTTCCGGCAGCGTAATACTCGATCGTCTTCAGGCCGGCATCCGCCACATACGTGTCTCCCTGTGCATCCGACGCCACTTGTTCCGGCTCGCTGAATCCTGAAGCAATAGAAGACTCGAGCGGCGTTGACAGGCTGGAAACCGCCGCCCCTTGTCCCACGCCGGTCAGGTAAGTGTTGCTTCCGCTGATGACTCCGCCGCTGGAGTTGAACATCTGGATATCGGCGCCCACCAGTCCCGCCGTTTGTGTGCTCAGCTCCAGAAAGACTGAGCACCAGCTGAACTGCGAGTTGCTCTGCTCTTCAGGCGCCCATGCCGGATAGGTCGTCCCCGCCGTGCAGGCCTGTGGAGGAGTGGGCTCGTCCGCGGCCAGATTGCCCGTGTTGGGAATCGGGTTGGAAACCGAAGTGAAATTCTTATTGCTTGGGATGAAGCTCCCCGTGGCCGGCGTGGTAGCCGCGTTGAACGTGTAGTACATCGTCGCAAAGGGCGTCAACGTCGCCGTTGCCGATGAGCTGCCGCTGGAGCCGCCCGCAATGTACCCCGGATCGGTTGAGGTGGTAGGAATGGAGACTTGAAATTCAGTGCCGCTCAGCGGGCTCCCGTTCACATAAAAGCTCAGGCCGTTGAGCGGATACAGGGGATCGCTCGGCCCCGCCGTGAACGTCACCACCTGATTTTCCGCGAAGGAATTGTTCGCCGTCAGGGTCAGCGAGCCGCCCGATGCCGGAACTGAAAACGCTGTGATCTTCGCTGGAGCTGTACCGCCCACCGCGGCTGAGCCCACGTTGGCCATCCCTGGCTTCCATATCAACACCGTCGAAGACAGGCACGTGGCGTCCACCGTCTGCACGCTCGTGGTGTCGCAGTTTTGGGCCGAACCACCCGGGGCTGACCAGTTCCCACTGCCACCGGTCGCCACCCAGATCAATCCTCGCGGGTCGACGAAGGGCTGTTGTCCCGCATAAACCGGCGCAATCATGATCGTATCGGCCCACACTAGGTTGGGCGATGCCGGCGTGCCCTCGTTGGGAATCATGAACACGCCGCTGGTATAGCCGCCGTAACTGGTGTTGTACTCCGTGCTGAAGTACAGGTTGCCTTGCGCATCGAAGGTGATTCCGTTAATGCCGGTGAAGGTGTTCGAGTTGCCCACCAGCAAGGTGTCAGCCGTCTCGGCCGCTCCGTTCCCGCTGCCCACAATCCCGCTCGTTCCCGCCGGAATCTCGCGAATTCCCGTAACTCTCTCACCCACCGGAGTGGGATAGATATTTTCGACAAAGAACACGTTGCCCGCATGGTCGGTTGTGACGTTGGCGGCGAAATCCTCCAAGCCGGTAATCAGCTGCGTAATCGTGCCGATCGCGCCGGTTGCCACAGTGAAGGTGATCTCATAGATCGATTTGTCGATTGCGCCCGAGGTGCTGACGTACATCGTGTTGGTCGTGCACGAGCCGGTGCAGGGGGGGATATAGATGTATTGCGGATAGATTGGCTCCGACGTACCGCTGATCACATAGGTGGGAGGGCCCCAGGTGTCATTCGAGTTGAAGTCCCATGAGTTGCTGGAAGCATTGTACGGAATCCGGCAGAACTCGGCGACGCCGCTGTAGCGGTTCCCCACGAAAAGGTTGTTGGCCGAGTCGAAGCCGATGCCTGCGTTCCAGTATGAGCCTGAGGTTTCCAGGGTCGCGCAGGTGTTTGCCCCCTCGGTGTTTGGCCCAGGGCCGGCCACGTGCGTTGGCAGCGACGCGCCCGGCGCCATCTGATAGATGTCGCTGTTGGCTGAGTCCAAAAACAGAATGTTGCCGTTGGGCGACTCTTGGATCTCGTACACCTGGTTCCATACACCCGTCGCGCCATGGTTGAAGGGGATCACCGAGCCGCTCAGAACCGGGGGCGGATTCCCCGGCGTAAACGAAATCGGAAGCTGAGCCATGGCCACGCTGCCATCCAGCAGACCTGCAGTCAGAACCAGGCACGCGATCCGTGCAACGCGATGAAAAATGACTGAAGACTCGATGTTCATACCTTGCCTCCCCAACCTCAATCCAACCTTCCTTCGCGAACGGCTTGCCTGCCTGCCGTTCCCCACGCTCTCGTCAGGCGCCGCCCTCTTTTCAATCCCTCGATGCCCCCTGCGTCGGGCGGCATGCGGCGCCAACGCAGAAGCTTGCTCAACAGAATTCTTAGAACGAATACTTCGCTTCTACCTCTACCAGCCGGTTCCCAACCTTAATGTCAGCCACGCCGAAATTGGGGTACACCAGGACATTGGTCGTGAGCGGCTGCCCCACCGTCGCCTCGCTGAAATTCAGGTTCAGGTTGTCGGTGTTCTGATTGTTGAAGCTCACCAACGGATGGTTCAGCACATTGAAAGCCGCCATCCGCAGTTGCAGATTCTGCCCTTCGTGCACCGCAAAGTTCTTCAGTAGGGTCACGTCGTGATCCATGAATGCCGGTCCATGAATATAGGGCACTCGGTAAACCCCTTGATTGACCGGCGCGGGAATCCCGAAGGCCAGCGGGTTGACGTATTGATGCGTTTTCAGCCCCGCCTTCGGATTACCGGGAAGCTTCGGCATCAACTCCACGTCAGGCGTGCCCAGCCACACCGTCGGGTTCACACCCGTCGTGCACTCGTAGCTGCCGTTGATGGGCGTTACGTTGTACACGTATTCGCACGTCGAATCATTACTGGGAGCGCCCTGGTTTAGGAACGGCACGGCTTCCGGCAATATCGAGCCGTAGCCAAACCCGAAATTCTCGCCGTTCTCTGACGCCAGCGGGAATCCGCTCATCACCGAGGAAATTCCGGAAAGCTGCCATCCATTGGCGAGCTGGTTCACATACCAGGTCTTGCCCTTGTAGCGCCGTCCCAGGTCGAGCAGATAGTGGATGTTGAACACCTGCGAGCGGTCGTACGGCACCGGGTTGTAATCGTTGCCCAGGTGAACCGGATCGACAATGTTGTTGTTCCACGACGCTGCCGTCGCCAGGTTCTTGGCGAAGGTATAGTTGGCGCCATAGGTAAACATGCCCGCCTGCTTGTTCCACTGCACCTGAATGCTGTTGTAGTTTGAATAAAAGTCGTGTTTCAGCGTGTAGATGTGTTGGTAGAACGGATAGGGCCGGAACCAGTCCTGCTCCTGCGTGTCCATTGAGCCGATGCCGCCGGTCACGCCTGCCACGGCCGTCATATAGGTGGGCAGTGATCCCAGGCTTACTTGAAACAGGCTGTCCGGATACGCGTTACCCGTCATATTCGGGTTTTGATTCTTCGGGCAGCCGCTCTCGATGCCGCAGATGATGTTGATATCCGAAGCTTCGTTGTAGCTGCTGCTGTTATAGGAGCCCAGGTTGATGCTGTGGCTGCCTACAAACGCGAATTGCGCGATCGAGTTCCACGGCAGGCGCTCGTCAACCGAAAAGCTGTACTCGTAGTAGACCGGGCGAACCGTATCCGTCGGCGACAGCGTATACGCCGTAAAATCGGGAGGATTCAGCGGCGTTGTACTGTCGATCTCGTTGTAGGTTAAAGTTCCCACCAGCGCGCTGGTCTTGTAATTCTGCGCCGTTGCCGCCGCCAGTGCATAAGGATTGAATTGTTCTTCGTTCCGGTAAATGCCCCAGCCGCCGCGCACGATGGTCTTCCCTTTGCCCAGCACATCCCAGGAAGCGCCCACGCGCGGAGTAAAGTAGATTTCCGGCGGCGAGTTCACTGAGTTTGACACACCCGATTTTTGTGAGTACCAGGTGATGCCCGGCATGTTCACACTGGCGCAGTTCCGCGTGTAGCCGCCGCACTCTGAGTTGTAGAGACTGTCCTGGAAAGTCGCCAGCCCGTTGTCATGTTTGTCCCACCAGGGGCCGAGGTGCTCGAAGCGTGCACCGGCAATGATGTTCAAACGATGAAATCTCCAGGTGTCGTTCACGTATCCGGCTACGCTGGTGAATCGCATGTCCACCAGCGGCGTGAAGTTCGTCTGCGTCCACGAGTCGGCAAAGCCTTCGTACATCATGGCAGTTGGATTGAAGCAACTCCCCAGGTAATTGGCGCCCGAGTTGCGCAACGTGCCTTGCGTGCTGGGATTGTTGCAGCTCACAAACTGTGCTGACTGAAACGGCTTCTGGGCGTACTCGAAGTAACCGTTGCCGGGGTTATCCGTGATCTCGCCCTGCGGAAAGGCATTCGGATCCGCGATGCCGTTGTAGGTCCCCGTCTCCCAGTAGGCCCCGAATTGCAGGTAGTGGTTCCTCAGCTGCCAGCTGAAATCGTCCTGCAGAATCGGATCGACCTTCTTGGTGTGGATCTGGTTGTTGTAAAACCCGCCCGGCATCGCCAGATTCGGATAACCGTTCGCGCCGCCGGCGCTCACTGCGGGAATCGATAGGTCGCCTCCGTTTTTGTACATTCCCAGGTAGTTGAAATTGTTGGCCAGTGTGTAGGGGCAGGTGCCCGATTCGCGCTCCGACACGCTCGTGCAGTTGTAATAACTCATGTCGTAACGGTCCACCGCCGCCGGGTCGCCCATCTTGCCCGGCAGGGCCACAAACGACAACGCCGCCGCAAATTCGTTGCTCATGGTGGGGCCAAGCGTGCGCGCGTAGTGCGCCGAGAGAACGTTCGATATATCCCCTGTGGTGACGTCGCCCGGATATGGCACGGCGCCGGTCGGGAAATACTGGTTCAGAGCCACCGGGTCCTGGTCCACCTCTTTCTGCAATCCGTAAACCAGGAACAGCTTGTCTTTCTCGCTGATGTTGTAATCCAGCGTGGCTTTGAACTGCTCTCCGTTCTGGTTCTCAGGAACCTGCTCGATGTAGTTGTACCCGAAGGGATTGGTGAATGGATCGGCATTGGGCAACGGGAACCAGTTCACCAGCGCCGCACCCGAACTATTGGCATATGGCTGGGCATTGTAGTTGACTACTTGCGTTCCGTTGGGCAGATAGTTGTTGCTGTTGCACATCGCCTGAATCGCATTGGGATTGGCGTTGCCGTCGGGACGCGCCCCGCAAAGCTCGGCATCGAGCGACGCCGGGCTGAAATCTCCCTGCCGTTCCGCCATCGTCGGCACCCAGGCTGAGAGCGCTTGTTGGTTGGCCTCGAAGCTCTGGTTGTAATACTCGAAACCTGCGAAGAAGAACAGCTTGTTCCTGCCGCGATTGAAATCTGTGAAGGGAAGAAGCAGCGGACCGCTGATCTGCGCTCCAGGATAGTAGTAAGATCCTGGCGGCCGCGACTGCCGCAGGTAATTGTCATACCAATCGTTGGAATTCAGGTCCGTATTCCGTGCCGCAAAGTACGCCTCGCCATGAAACGCAGCCGCGCCTACCTTGCTTTCTGCTGCGATCACCGCCGGTCCCTTGGCGTATTCGGCGCCGTAAGTCGAGTTGTTGGCCGTCACCGATTGCACCATCTCGATGTTCACTTGCTGCACCGAGCCCGCGTTGGTGGCAATGTCCGTCAGCGAAACGCCGTCTGTCAGCGTGGCAATCCCAGTCACGCCCGAGCCATTGGCCGCAAACGCGCCCGTGGGGCCGCTCAGCCCCACTACGGCCGTGTTGTATCCCGGCCGGTTGAACAGACCTTGGTTGCCCGTCGACATCGCATAGCCGGGCAGCATGCGCACCAGTTCGGTAGCATCGCGCCCGATGATGCTCAGAGTGTTCAGCTCTTCGGCGTCGATAATGTCGCTTTGCGCCGCGGTGTCCAGGCCCGCCACACCGGTTTCAGCCTTGGCCTCAACCGTCACCGCGGTCGTGGCTGAGCCCACCTGCATCCGGATGTCCGTAAAGCTCAGTTGATCGCCCGCGTGCACATCGAAAGGCTGCGATTGCCACGCCTCGAAGTTCGTGGCCGTGATCTTGAAGCTATACGTGCCGGGAATGAGGCCGGCAAACGCAAACGCGCCCACGCTATTGGCGGTGGTACTGCTCTGAGTTCCGTTCGCCACGTTGGTCAAGACGACGACGGCTTTCGGAATGACGGCGGTCGTCGTGTCCTCCACGACGCCAGTCACGTTGCCTGTCGCTTGTCCGTAAAGTGCGGAGTGGGCCAGCAGGAGCACTGTGCCCAACATCACCAGCAACGAGGCAGTCGGCCTGATCCTTGAAAAGAACTTCATAGTAGTCCCCCCGTCGGCTACATTCCGTTTGCGTCATCGACACCTGGTCCGGGACTCCACAAGCCGTACTTAAGCCTTTGAGCGCCCGGACGCAGATTCTCCCCGCGAATAGGATGACTTTGATGACTGGGAATTCTGAGGCTTCGGACGAGACTCTGTCAAGTGAATTCTTCACCCGTCTTTTCAATGGGATCGATACCGCGAGTTTCGTGGCTTTTTCGCCATTCCAGGGATGTGGATAAGTCCCTTGGCGGGGTTTACGAAACGGCTCATCCAAGCCCCCATCGCCGCCCTTTTCACGCCTGCTGACACCCCCGCGCCCGCCTTACCCTCTCTGCCGGCACGCAATGCTTTGCCTTCCCGCTTTTCGCAAGGCAAGAGCCCATCCTCTGCGCCATCTTTCCAGCCCCCAACGCGTCCTTCCACCATAGAAGAAAAAGCGATTCACTCAGCAGCCTCCTTTCTTGCCCAGACTAGTAATCGGCGACCCGTTGAAAAACCTTGGCGAGCTCTATCCTGCAAGCTTGACTCCCCGTTTCCAAACGCATTCTGAGGCTCGCCGCCAATCGAGGCCGGACGCGCCGCCAGGCAATTTCTTGCGCCTCGAAAAGATCGATCCCACGCGTGTTTTGAATGCCTTCGTGCCTGGATTTTGCCCTGCGAATTGCCCCATTTTTCGCAGGCATGATTTCGTTACCATAGATCGCCGCACTGCGTGTCCCCGGCAGGCAGCAAGCTTTGTCTCTAATCCGGTACAACCAGAAGCGTGATCGACTGCCCCGGAAACGTGTAGCTCAGCGTGCTCGCGGTTCCACTTCCGGTGGGCGGGGTAACGCTCACGGCCGTTTGCGTCGCGATCGCCGTCAGGTTGGTGTTCGAGTACTGGTAAACCTGCGCGCTGGTGCCGCTCGCGGCGCTGAAGTTCTCCAGGTTGATGGTCGAGCTCAGCGAGCCATAAGTCTTGTTGATCACCATCACCGTGATGGCGTTATCAGAGCTGCGCTGCGCGGCATAAACGGCCAGCTGATTCTCGGCATCCGCGCCCGACGCCGAACTCGTCGCATACAAATACGTGCTGCCAAACGTGGAATCGTTCCCGTCGTAGTTGCGATACATCGCGAACGCGTAGTTGCCCGGGCCCTGTTCGCTATATGCCTCCGTTGGCCACAGCGCGCTCATGTTCAGGTCCTGCCGTCCAAAGATGCCCAGAATGTCCGCCTCCACCA
>JASHYS010000102.1 GCA_030042915.1 Acidobacteriaceae bacterium | reverse complement strand
GACCTGACCTGGGCGGGTAAGCCTGCCAACCCGGAAGCAGATCCTGTGCACCCATCACCGGCAGACAAAGCGGTGCCGGGCAAAGTTGATTCCCAGTCGCACCCAGCGTGGGTCAGCTCTTTCATCTCCAGCGAGAGCCTGTCATGTCCGGCAGAAGCGCCCTTCTAGCTGCGCTTTTGATCGTGCCCACGGCCTCGGCGCAGACGGCGCCGAGCGATTTCCGCATGCTCTTTACGGGCGACGTCATGATGTCGCGACTTGTCAGGATCGAGATGGAGCACCGGAGAGCCGATCCGTGGGCCGGTTTCTCAGAACTCTTCAAGAGCGCCAGCCTGGTCGGCGGCAACTTCGAAAGTGCTGTTGGCGACGCGGCGAAGTGTGTCGCGACGAATGAGCTTTGCTTCGCCGTACCTGATTCCGCGGCCGAAGCGATGAAGCAAGCTGGATTCAGCCTCGTGACCGCGGAGAACAATCACTCGGGCGATCTGGGACAGGCGGGCCGAAGCGAAACGCGCGAAGCATTCAGGCAGAGCGACATGGCGGCGCTCGACTTTGACATGTCTCCGCAGTTCTTCCGCTTTGGCGATCTGACGGTGGGCATGATTGCCGTGACCACCATCAAGGCCGCCGATGGGCGCGTGCAGCAGATTCCCTCGATCGAACTGACGCAGAAGCTGCGGCTCGCTCGCCAGCTGGCAAATCTGGTGGTGGTATCGATTCACTGGGGCAACGAATTGCAGGATTGGCCGACCGATGCGCAGCAGCAGCAGGCGCGTTGGCTCGTCGAGCACGGCGCAGACCTTATTGTCGGGCACCATCCTCATGTTGTTCAGGCTCCTGCATGTGTCGAGGGCAGACCCGTTTTCTTCTCGCTGGGGAACCATCTTTTCGACCAGAAATATGCGGAGACAAAGGAAGGATTGATCGCCGACTGCCATGTCCGCGCCGATCGTTTGCTCTGCGGAGCGCTGAGCACGCATACCGATCAGACCACGGCCTTTCCCAGATTGACGGGCAGAAGCACCGCAGCCGATGAGGCTCTCGCCGCGTGCTCTCCACAACTTGGTCCGGGTACGGAGATCGATGGAGCCACCATCCGGCCTGAACCATGGTCGGCCAATCAGCCGGTGGACGGGATCATACTCGACGGATTTCGAGCCGGAAGTTTGGCGTGGCAATCAAGACGTCAGAACCTGGTTTCTCTGCAACTGGTCACTTCAATGGCGGCCGAAACCTTGCTGCTCTCGCTTGAACGCCATAACTCATCCATCGACGATGAGGTGGGCCTGCGGCCCTATGTCTACGCTATCGGTCCCAATGGCCTGATTGCACGATGGCGGGGTTCCGCGCTGGCCTGGCCGCTGATCGATGCGGTGGAATCAAGCGACGGCGTTCTGTGCGCGCTGCACAGGGGCGACTCGTTCCTGCTGCCGGATCCCGCCGCCAAGACAACTCGCATCGCAGCTTATCGATGGAATGGATTCGGCTTTACAGGCATCGAAACTCCACCAGAATGCGGGTCGATCCTTCGCCAGGCTCTGCAATGACTTCGGATGCCGCCGGCGATGGCGCCAGGGGCGGCACGCAAGGAGCACCGGATTTGGCCTGGGACCAACGCTTCTGCGAAGCGTCCACTTGTTTTAGGTGGACACTTCTCTTGGATCGTGGCAACATTCCGTTAACGCGACAGGTTTTCGAACGTTGTACTACGCAAATTCTTGCACAGTGCGAATGTGTGCTCTTTGGCACAGCGAGCGGGATGATTTGTCAGGCAGACTGTAAACAGATGCTCGGGAAATACGTCAGCACTTAAAACAGTCGAAAAGTTCGTGCGCATTCATCTGCGCTTCTTTTCCGTTACGGGCCGTGTCTCCTCCAAAGCAGCAACTTTCGTCTCCCCCGAAACATCAACTTTTACACAGTCAAAGTGAAGGGTCGAGGCATGGGGCCAAAGCAAGGGGATATCACAATTCTGCTCGCTTGCCATGGCACGATGGCGAGTGAGTTGTATGCGCAGGCCATTAATCGCTGCGCGGGCTTTCGTGTGGTGGCCCACGCCGCGAGCATCGGCGAGGCCATCGATGCTGTGCGCAGCAGAGAGATTCAGCTGGCGCTGATCACATCAACTCTGCGGGATGGCCCGCTCAGCGGCATCTTAGCGCTCCAACAGATTCAAGATGCTTGCCCCAGCATCAAGTCGGTGGCCCTTCTGGGGCCCGATGAGGGCCACCTTGTCACGGCCGCCTTCCGCGCTGGAGCCAAAGGAGTCTTCTCTCCTGCAAATGAAGGCTTGAAGAGCCTTTGCCGCTGCGTCAGACAGGTCAGCGCCGGGCAGATCTGGGCCAACAGCGCTCAACTGCAAGAAGTGATGGGCGCGTTTTCTCGCCGTGCTCCGATTCAAGTGGTCAATGCTGACGGGGCGCGGCTGCTCACCAAGCGCGAGGAAGAAGTCGTTCAACTTGTGGCGGATGGGCTGACCAACCGGCAGATTGCAAGAGAATTGGAGCTCAGCGAGCATACAGTGAGAAACAACCTGTTCAGGATCTTCGACAAGTTGGGCGTTTCGACCCGGGTCGAACTTGCGCTCTACACTGTCAATCACGGGAAGCTGGCCCCAATTAACCTGACTCTGGAGCGAAAGAGGCCAGCCGCCGCGCGAAGCCCTAAACAGCAGCTGGCAGCTTCGTAGTTTTCATTCCTGCCTTAAAGTTCGCCTTTGCCGACGAGGGAGCTTTCCGCTGTCACCTCGGCCGGGGAATCAGCGCTTGATCCATGGTTGTCCAGGTCGAGCGATTGTGGATCAGCGCGGATTCTGCTCCGATCACACTCTGAGTCCATGTTGATTCTCATGACGGGAAATCGAACGGATTTATCAGTCGCCTGCACGAGTCTCGTCGAAGTCACCGATTCGCGCAAACTGCGAAAGGGACCCTGCCGATCATGGAAAGACGAACGGTCATAAAGAGAATTGCGGCTGCCGCCGGCGTCATTTGCGCGCAACGTCGGATCTTGGCTTTTGCCCAGAATCAGTCCCCGATTGATAAAGCAAACTCGGCCCTGCCGATTCGCGGATTGGCGAATAAAGGTGGGCGACTTGTCCAACCGATTCAACTGACGATCGATCACGCTGGATCGGAAGCGCTCCTGATCGTACGTATAGATCGCCAAGAAGTTGAGCGCCGGACACTGTCTCCCGGTATTCAAACTTTCAACGTTTACGTCGATGCAGTTGAAAAAGCGAGAGTGGCGCTTCTCGAGTATGTGATCGCCGGCAAAATGCAGTCGGCGGAAGTTCGTATTGAACCGGTCCGCAAAATGCAGATTTTCATTTTGCCTCATTCCCATCATGACCTCGGATATACCGATCTGCAGAAAAACGTTGTAGAGAAGCAGGTGGCGAATATTTCAAGGGGAATCGAACTTGCGCAAAACACGGCCAATTACCCATCAGGAGCCCGATTCGTTTGGAACCTTGAGGTCCTGTGGGGAGCAGACCAACTCATGCGAATGAAGACCAAGCCAGAGCGTGAGGAATTCGTTCATGCTGTGAAATTGGGTTGGGTCGGCCTTAACGGAATGTATGCGAACGAGCTTACTGGCCTTTGTCGGCCTGAAGAACTTTTGCAGTTGTTTCGGTGCGGAACCGAACTCGGTAATCTGTGTGGGGCTCGCGTAGACTCCGCCATGATCAGCGATGTTCCCGGGTACACCTGGGGCACGGTCTCAGCGATGGCTCAGGCCGGCATACGTTATTTCTCGGCTGCTCCCAATTTCTTCGACCGCATCGGGACGTTTATGGCTGAATGGCAAGATAAGCCGTTCTGGTGGGTGTCTCCCTCGGGCAACGAACGAGTGCTCATGTGGGTTCCGTGGACCGGCTACGCAATGTCGCACATCATGAAGTTGGACAACGCGTGGATTAACAACTATCAAACGAGATTGGATGAGGTCGGCTTTCCATATCAAATTTCGTACATTCGGTGGTCGGGCCACGGTGACAACGCCGCGCCCGATCCAGATATTTGCGAGTTCGTGAAGAAATGGAATGAAGAATACGAATGGCCTCGTTTCGCTATCGCGACAACGAGCGATGCGTTTGCAGCATTCGAGAGGCAGCATGGCCATCAATTGCCAGAGTTCAAAGGCGACTTGACTCCCTACTGGGAAGATGGAGCCGGGTCATCGGCCCTTGAGACTGCGATGAATCGTGGGGCATCAGAACGCCTTGTTCAAGCGGCGACCCTTTCTTCGATGCTTGCACCGCAGGTTTACCAGAGCGCCGACTTTAACGAAGCCTGGAGAAATGTATTGTTGTACTCCGAACACACTTGGGGTGCGTGGAATAGTGTTTCGGATTCTGAGAATCCGTTTGTGAAACAGCAGTGGCAAGTCAAACGGCAATTCGCAGTTGACGCCGAGAGTGAATCAAAGAGGCTTCTCGATGGCGTACTTGACGCGTATGCGACCGACAATGATAGCGCAGAAGTCGATATTCATAACACTTGCTCCTGGCCGAGAACGGAAGTAGTTGTGATCCCAAAGGACAGGTCTCTTGGCAAAGACCATGTGAAGAATGCAAAAGGCGAATCTGTTCCATCGCAACGTCTCTCGACGGGGGAGTTGGCCTTTCTCGCGCAGAGCGTTCCCGGGTTGGGAACGGCAAGTTTTCATCTTTCCGCATCAAAGCCGCATCCTTCGGCAAAGCGCGTTATCGTGCAAGACAGAGCTTTGGATAACGGCATTGTGCACGCGAAAGTCGACAGCAAGAGCGGCGACATCGTCGAGCTTATGTCCATTTCGAGTACTCATAATCTCATAGACACCAACTCCAATGAGGCCGCAAACAAGTACCTATTCCTCGAGGGCAACGATACATCAAACGTAAGATCGAGCGGGCCTGCACGCGTTGTGGTCGAGGACGCCGGTCCACTGGTTGGCACAATTCGTATCGAGTCTTCCGCGCCAGGGTGCGAAAGCCTGGTTCGCCGTGTGAGATTGAACGCCTACATGGATTGGATTGAAATATCAAACACCATAGATAAGAAGCGTGCGCCCCTCAATCCGCACCCGGGAGAAGACGGACCTGCCGGGTCTTTTGCTCAACATGAATCGAAAGAAAGTGCGCAATTCGCCTTTCCGTTTGCTATCGAGAACGGTCAGATTCATATCGACCTTCCCCTCGCAGTAATGCGTCCTGAAGCAGATCAGCTCGCAGGGTCTTGCAAGAACTGGTTGCCCGTGGGACGGTGGATCGATGTTTCGAACAGAGCATACGGCGTGACATGCGCGACACTTGATGCGCCTTTGGTTGAAATAGGCTCAATTTCGGCCACCATGCTTGGCTCGCAAACCCATCCTGAGATCTGGCGTAAACATATTGAACCCACACAGAGGTTCTATTCCTGGGTGATCAACAATCATTGGGGAACGAATTACCGAGCGTATCAGGATGGACTCATCGAATTTCGTTATGCACTTCGCCCGCATGCGGGCTACGACCCGGCGGCCGCAAGCCGTTTTGCGATAGGCCTGTCCCAGCCTCTCATCTCTTCGCCCCGAGGAAAGCGATCCCCATCGGCGCTAAAGCTCCGCATAGATCGTGAAGATGTTCTGGTGCAGGAATGCAAGCGAAGCGCGGACAACAGCGCGTGGATTGTCAGGCTGTTCGGCGCCTCCGGAGAGAATCGGGAAGCCAGCTTGACGTGCGCGGACGACATGCCAATCAGAATCTGGCGTAGCAACCTCAGCGAGGAAGCTCTTGAACGGCTCGAGGGACCCGTGGACGTGCCCGCTTGGGACCTTGTCACCCTGCGCATCGAAATCTAGATGGGGTGAGCGCAGATCCCGCCGGGGTCAGCCGCGGCTTAGTCGTGGCCGCAAAACGCCTGTCCCTCCCCGCCCTTCAGAGAAGAGAGGGCGGCGCCGCACTCGCCAGGTGGTGCGAGCAGATGATCTACCAGCTGTAGACAGCCAGGATCGAAGGCGCTCCGGTTTTTCCCTCGATCACATTGACCTTCAGCACAGCTTCGATATTGCGGTTGGAAAAGTCGGTCCCGATTCGATCCCGGAGAAGATCGAGATAGTGAGGGCTGGTTACAAACTGTGCCGCAGCCTCGGTTCCGTTGCGGCCAAGCCCGGCCAAGACCACCACCCATCCATCGATCGTGGCATCGCGAAAGCGCGCCAGTACGGCGTAGTCGTCGGCGCTCGAGTAAGGCAGCGACTGGTCGCGCTTAAACTGCACCTGGGGGTGCATCCGGTCCACGATGATCTCGTCGGTTCCAGGCTGAAAGAAATAACGCAAAGGTTGCTGCAGGCGCACAGTCCATTGATTGTTGTAAGCGCCCAGCAGCACCACCGAATGTTCGCGGAGATCGGTGAGCGGAGTGGAAGGGGCCGACGCCAACTGCATGGCGACCCCTGTACGTGACAGTGCACTGCTCACTTGGACCGCGGCCGAGACGCTCTGCCAGGAGACGAACGGATAGTCGATATATTTATCTGCCGTGGTGACGCCGGAGTAATTGTTGTCGGCAAAAACACTTCCGCCCGTGCAGATGATGAGATTGTGCTGACCATGTAACAGCGGCGCCCAGAAATCATCCACCTGACTTTGCGAAGGATTGGCGCGAAGCTTCCACCACGCCCCACCGGCCAAGGCAAGCACAAGCATGGCAATCAGCGTCACCCAAAGCAGGCGTTTGTATCCGGCCGCGGGCGTTGCCACTGTCCGACCTGTCGGATGTAGCATTTCGCCTGCGGCAGCACCTGGCAAGGTCGATCCAGCCTCGTGGGAATCTGCGCCGGTGTGTGTCCATCTATCCGCCTCCGGTGGGAAAGCGGCGTGAGACCCTGCATCGCTTGCTGCGTCCGGGTGCTCACCGGGTGCGTGACTGAGTTCTGGCACGTATGAACCGGCAGGCAACGAGATTCGGATCGGTGAGGGGCGGCTCTGCTCGGAGTAATAGAGCAGCAGCCGTTTCCTGACTTCTCCCGCGGTGTAGCGCACCACCGTATCGGCATTGGTGTCGTAATCGGCAGGGCGGTCGAAGACCTCAATGCCCAAAGTGCGCTCTTTCAGCTGATCCGTCTTGCCATCCAGAGCATTTTCAACAATGAAGCGGAGCAGAGCGGGGTAGCGTTTGCTGCTGCAGAAATGCGGGCTGGCTAGAATTGCTTCCAACTCGCATAAAACCGCCTCCCGATCTTGTCTGGTTTGCGGGTGCCATGATTCGTGGATGGCATGAGCTCGATGCATCGGTGTTTCCGCATCATACTCGCGGTTTGCAGCCTCATGCAAGAACGTTTGACACAAGGCCAACGCCATAGCTAACACGAACATTTAAAACGGGATCGCAGCTTCGCACGGGGCCAAACGGTGAGTCACTTGCCAAGGGGAAAAACTCCCCTTTACAGTCCGCTAACGCGGACGAATGCAACGTCGGGCGAGCTTGGCCCCTGAGGGCCGAGATCAGCCGTCAGAACGCTCGCGTGGGCGAGGAAGAGCGCAAGCGGTGGCGCCAAGTGAGGTTCTCTTTGTTTAATCCTGCGCGAAGGCAATTCCTGCAGGCAGCAACCATTTCCGCTGCCAGTTTCATGTTCTCCCGTTCCATTGAGTCCGCTTCTGCGCTTAACGGAACCGCGGCAACCCAGGGAGAGGCCGACCAGCGAGTCTTCCGCCTGGATGGCGACTGGCAGTTTCATTCCGCCCTCATCAATGAAGTCGGCGAGGCATGGGAGCAAAGCCGAGAGAGCGAATGGGAACCGATCACGCTGCCGCATTGCTTCAACGCGATGGACTCGTGCGATCCCGACAAGCCCTATGCTCGCGGCCATGGATGGTATCGACGGCGCCTTTCGCTACGCAACCCGTACGCCAACGGGCGAACCATTCTGCACTTTCAGGGCGCCGGCCAAACCACGACGCTGTGGATCGGATCCACACGGGTGGGAACGCACATCGGTGGTTACGACGAGTTTGCTTTCGATATCACGGATGCTCTGGCGCAATTCAACCCTGACGAGCACTTCGCGGGGGTCCCGGTGGTGGTGCTCTGCGATAACACTCCCGACTACGACCGCATTCCTTCGGAGTTGAGCGATTTCTGTCTCTACGGCGGGCTCTACCGGCACGTGAATCTGATCTATCTCCCCGCGGTCTCGCTCGATTCCGTGCATATTCTGCCGGTAGTCCACCCCCATGGCGTGGCGCAGGTCTCGGTCAAAGCTCGCCTCTACAATCCTTCGGTGCAGCACGCAGCGTGCGCGGTCGCTGTCGAAATCAGCAGCCCGGGTGGCCGCACGATTCATCAGTCCTACCAAAAGTTGCCGGCGTGGGAAGGGTTTGCATCACTCGCTCAATTCCAGGTGTCGGCGCCGGATCTATGGTCGCCCGCATCGCCCAGTCTCTATCGATGTCAGGTCACGCTTTCAACTCCAGACGGAGAGGTGCAGGTCGAGCAGCGTTTCGGCATTCGCCACATCGAGTTCGTTGAACACGGAGTCTTCAAGCTCAATGGACAACGTGTGCTGCTGCGGGGTACCCAGCGGCACCAGGATCACGCGGGAGTGGCTGCGGCGATGAGCGACGACCGCACGCGCGAAGAGATGCACATGATTCACGAGATGGGAGCCAACTTCGTGCGGCTCGCTCACTACCAGCAGGACCGGCTGGTTCTCGATCTCTGCGACGAGCTCGGCCTCATGGTCTGGGAGGAGTTGCCCTGGTGCCGTGCCGGAGTCGGCGGCGAGGCCTTCCAGCAAAACGCCGCCGATATGCTCACCCACATGATCGAACAACACTACAACCACCCCTCGATCGTTTTCTGGGGCCTCGGAAACGAGGACGACTGGCCCGGCGAGTTTCCGAGCATGGATGAAGACTCCATTCGCTCGTTCATGGCCAGGATGCGCGACCTCGCGCATCGTCTCGACGACTCGCGTTTGACGGCTCTTCGCCGCTGTGACTTCGCCCGCGATATTCCCGAAGTCTATTCACCATCGATCTGGGCCGGTTGGTACCGGGGCAGCTATCGCGAGTACGAGCAGAGTCTGATGGAACAACGCAACCGCGTCTCGCGCTTCATCCATATTGAATGGGGCGCAGACAGTCACGCGGGACGCCACGCGGAAGATCCCGACACGGTCATGAGCCAGATACCTGTAGGCTTGGGCACCGACGAGCGCGGCTTGGCCTACATCAAGGCTGGCGGCGATCCCCGGGTCTCCAGCATCGGCGACTGGTCAGAGACCTACGCCTGCAATCTGTTCGACTGGCACCTGAAAACCCAGGAGAAGCTTGATTGGCTTTCCGGGTCGGCGCAATGGGTTTTCAAGGACTTTGCCTCTCCTTTGCGCGGCGACAATGGAATACCGCACGTGAATCAAAAGGGCGTCGTAGAGCGGGACCTCACGCGCAAGGAGTCCTACTACGTCTTTCAGTCTTACTGGTCAGAGAAGCCAATGGTGCATATCTATGGCCATAACTGGCCGGTTCGCTGGGGAAAACCGGGGCAATTGCGCAAGGTTCATGTGTACTCCAACTGCGACCGTGCAGAACTGTTTCTGAACGGCATCTCGCAGGGGACGCGAGGCCGTGATAGCCAGAATTTTCCGGCGGCGGGCCTGCGTTGGGACGCGGCGTTCATTGCCGGGCCCAACCACCTGCGCGTGGAGGCGCATAAGGGAAGCGTCACAGTTAGCGACGAGATCAACTTTACTTATCAAACCCAACCGTGGGGCAAGCCCGTCGTGCTGCAACTGCTCAAAAAAGAGCACACCGCCGGCCGGATCACGATCGAAGCAAAGCTCCTCGACGCCCAGGGAGTGCTCTGCCTGGACGGACGGGATTTTGTCCGTTTCTCTCTCGCCGGGGCAGGGCGTCTCATCGACAACATGGGAACCACGCGGGCGTCGCGCGAGCTGCAACTGGCGAATGGCCGCGCAGAGATTTCGCTCGATGCAAGTGGGCGTTGCACTGTCGAGGCAACCGTGGATGGGCTGCCCGCCGCCAGGCTCATGGTGTAACCATGGCGAGCAAATTGGCTTCGCATCAGCGGCAAGGGCATGCCGGAAGAGATAGACCGGCTGCAAAGGCACCGCCTACGCGCTCGGTTGCGGTGGCCTCTGGCACGTTTGGCACAAGCGAAATGGACAATGCAATCAACAGATTCTTCGGCACTTATCTCTTATGCCATGGGCCAAACGGTGAGTCACTTGCCAACCCCGGAATTTCATTTGGTACAACTCCATGGACCGCAGAATTGTGTTCCGACGGGCTCTCAGAGGTTCCATTCACGAGCTGCGGCGCTCGCAACTGGCCGCCTGCTGTTCAGAAAAAAGTGCGGTCGTTAACCAGATCAGGTCAACCTTCAGGAGGACGGTTATGACGACAAGGCAGCTGGAAAAGTATCTGCCCGCAGGCGTGGGCATGCGATTGTTCGCAGTGCTCGTGCTCGTCTTCTGCGGAACACGGATCGCCCTGAGCCAGCAAATTACTGGAACCATTGCGGGAACGGTGAAAGACGCGCAGGGCGCGCTGGTGACCACAGCCACGGTCACGGCCACCAACACCGACACCGGATTCACCCGCTCGGCGCCCGCCAACGCTTACGGCGAGTACCGCGTCGAATACCTTCCTGTCGGCACGTATACCGTTGAAGTGAGCGCTTCGGGATTCAAGAAGTATGTGCAGCGGGGCATCGTGCTCACCGTCGACCGGACCTTAACACTCGATATTGTGCTGGCAGTGGGCGCGCAAAGCCAGACCATCACAGTGAACGAGGCCCCACCGCTGGTGGATACCACGGACGCGGAGCTGGGAAGAACCATTTCGCCGGCCGAGATCATCGGCCTGCCGCTAGTGAACCGCAACGCATACTCTGAGCTTTCGCTGACACCCGGCGTACAAGCCAACAGCTACAGCCAGCAGAGCGACCCGTCAGGGACACCCAATTTCACCATCGGCCTGCCTTCGGCCGACGTGCAGATCAATGGGTCCATTGACGGCGGCAATCCCGAGGTCAGCTTTTATCTCGATGGCGGCCTCAATATGACCCTTATCCGCAATTACGGACAGCAGTTGCCCAACCCCGACGCGCTAGAAGAGTTCCGCGTGGAGACGAGCGACTTTTCAGCCCAGTACGGCCGCTATTCGAGCGCGGTGATCACGGCAGTGAGCAAATCGGGAACGAATCAATTTCACGGTTCCCTGTTCGAATTCAACCGCAACACCGACTTCAACGCCTACCCGTGGAACGCGCCCAAGAACGCGGCAGGTCACTTTATCAATGCGCCATATCACCGCAACCAGTTCGGCGGCGTGGTTGGCGGACCCATCAAGAAAGACAAGGCATTTTTCTTCTTCAGCTATGGGGGCCTGAGGCAGGTGGTGGGAGCGTATGAAAGCGGCGGCAGGGTGCCTACGGTCGAGGAGGCCGAAGGCGACTTTACGAAAGATCTCGCGAACCCCTCGACTCCGGGCGTAGCCTACAACGGCGGTGCTCCTTTTAACGTTAATATGCCTGGCACCAAGACGCAGGTAGATGGAACCAATAGTTCTCCCAATTGCCAGACGGCCGCGCCCAATTGCGTTCCCACCAGCCTGCTCGATCCGACCGCAGCGACAATCATGCAGGCCATCAACTCCAAGTGCGCACCAGCTTGCATTCCATTGCCCAACACCGCCAATAGCGTGGGCGCTATTGTGGATTGGACAGGATACTTCACAGGCCCGACGACAGATAACGAGCTCCTGGGCAAATACGACGAAGTGCTGAGCGACAAAGACCATCTCTCGACGACCTATTTCTGGATTCGCACCCTGCAAAACGGGTTTGGAGGCGGGAACTTCCCCTGGACCATTAACCAGTCGTACACCACGCAGCAGAATGCAGACGTGAGCGACGTGCACACGTTCAGTGTCTCAACTGCGAATCAGGCGTGGCTCAGCTTCGCACGGGCGGCAGGAGGGCGCGTGAACCTGCCTGCGATCAGCATCGGCCAGCTTGGGTCGGACTATACACTTCAAGGGCCCCCGACGCTGCCCAACATCTCCGTTTCCGGGGATTTCACGGCGGGAGTATCGCTGGCCGGACCGGTAACGACGTCGGATTTCTATTCCATCCGCGACATGGTGAGCATGACCAAGGGCAAGCACACCCTGTTCTACGGTGCTGAGCTGGCGCTCGACAAAGGGATGTTCTCCGGCAACCTATACAACTACGGCCAATTCGCCTTTTCCTCGTCGGCTCCTACGACCACGGGAAATGCGATGTCGGACTTTGTGACCGGCATGGTGAATACATTGGAACAGGATGCTCCGTACCATACGCTGATGAGCGCATGGCATACATCCCTGTTCGTGCAGGACGATTACCGCATTACGCCGCGCTTCACGGCCAACGTGGGGGTACGGTGGGATATTGACACGCCGCCCGTGGAGTCGTCGAACTTGACGGCGACATTTATCAACAGCGAAGCAGCACTCACCGCGAACCCTTCGGTTACCGGCACGGCATCGACCATCACTCCCACGGCGCCTCCGGGCATGTTCTTCCCCGGAGACCCTGGCGTGCCACGGGGCATCGTCAATGTGAAGCTGCATCATATCTCGCCGCGCGTGGGTTTTGCATGGGATCCGTTTGGAGATGGAAAGACTTCGGTCCGCGCTGGAGCAGGCGTCTTCTTCGGCGCCCTGGCCGGCAACGAATGGAACCAGCCGGGCAATGCCCAGCCGTTCGCGGTCAGGCAGACCAACATCAACATCAACTCGTTTACCAACGTCTACGCGCCTACGCTGGTGAACGGAAATCCGTCCGGGTTTCCCAACGGAGATCCGTTCCCATACACCTACACTCCCAAGAACCCGCGTTGGCTGCCCGAAGCCAATATCGAGACCATTGCGCAGAACGTACAGTGGCCGTATATCTACCAGATCAACTTTTCCATACAGCGCGAGTTGCCACAACACGTGACGGTGACGGCGGCGTATGTGGGGACCCTGTCGCACCATGTTCCCATGATGGTCGACGATAACTACGGTCCCTATGCGGCGGGAGCAAACACGACGGTTAGCGGCAAGGCCGGCTCTGAAGACTCGCGCCGCCCCTACGACGAAAACTCGACGGGCACGGGCGTTCTCGGCCAGAACATTTATCTCACGTCGAACCAGACGGCCTCTTATCACTCGCTGCAGATTTCGGCGAGCCGGCCGCTGACTCACAACCTGATGCTCAACGGATTCTACGTGTTCAGCAAGGCCTTCCAGAGTTCCAACGAGTCGGCTGACGGCCTGGGAACCGCTCAGGACTGGGACAACCTGTGGGAAGAGCGAGGACCGATGAACGATGACCAGCGCCACGTGGCCGTGATCTCGGGCCGCTGGAACATCGACTACTTCAAGGGCGAGAATGCCGTTGTAAAGAACGTGGTGAACGGCTGGACGATCTCGCCGATCTACTATATCCAGAGCGGCACGCCGTTCTTTGCCACTACCGGTTCCGATAAGAATGACGATACGCAAAACTCCAACCGTCCTGACCTGGTGGCCGGAACGACCCCGCTCCTGAGCCCGCACCGTTGCCGTATCTGCGCACCCGGAACGGTTGGCGTGACACAGGAGTGGTTCAACACAGCAGCCTTCGTTGCCAACGGCCCAGGCGTAGCCGGCGGCATCGGCCCTGGCGGCGCCGACGGCAACGAGCCGCGTAATTACATGCGCAACCCGGGCTATCGCGACGTGGACCTGGGACTTTTTCGTGACTTTCACTTCGAGCGCGGAATCGTCTTCCAGATTCGTGGCGAAGCCACCAACGCGTTCAACCTGGTGAGCCTCAACGGGCCAGCTTCAAGTGGTCCGCCGAATACAGCCGGCGCGGCGCCGTCTTCGTCGACCTTCGGCGTGATCACCGGCGCCGCCAGCCCGCGCATCATGCAGGTGGGAGGACGGCTCACCTTCTAAGGACACAGCAATAAGAGCTCGCTGGCCGGATACGCTTCAGTTTCCGGCCAGTTTGGTATCGACGCCCGGCTGAGGAGCCCCACCAGGCACCTAAACTGCCAATCAGAGCACCTTCGAACGTCCCGGTTAGGTTCCTTGGTCAGGCGGCACTCGATGATCTCAGTCGCCTTGGGCGACTGCGCCGGGTCGTCTTGGGAACGCTGCCCTTGAGGCTTTTGGAGGTCCAATATCAGTTCAATCCATCAACTTCATCATCAGATAGGTGAAAGACTCGGCATCGGTCCTCGCTTCCTGCTTTCTATCCGCTGCTTCTGAATGTCCGCCCTCGATCACCTCGTCATAGAAAAACGGTTCATGAAACTCCTCGAGACGCGCGGCAAACTTGCGCGCGTGAACCGGCCCA